>CANGYC010000007.1 GCA_947457975.1 Comamonadaceae bacterium
TCAAGGCCAAGTCGGTGCAGCTGTCGCAGCGCGACTTCACGCCCACCTTCACGGTGGAGCAGATGGACAAGGACCTGCAGCTGATCCTGGAGGCCGGCGAGCAGGTGAAGGCCCCGCTCATGCAGACGGCGATGACGCGCCAGCTCATGCACGCAGCCATGGCGCAGGGCGACGCCCTGGACGACTATGCCGCCGTCATCAAGGCCGTGGAGCGCAGCGCGGGTCTCCCCACCGAACTCGATTGAGCCGACCATGAACGAATTCATCTACAACGCCTACGCCGCCCGGGTGGTGTTTGGCGCCGGTTCCATTCGCCACCTCGAGCGCGAGATTGACACCCTGGGCTACCAGCGTGCCCTGGTGCTGTCGACGCCTGAGCAGCGCAGCTCGGCCGAGATGGTGGCCAGCCTCTTGGGCCCGCGCGCGGCCGGCGTGTTTGACCGTGCCGTGATGCACGTGCCCATCGAGACCGCGCGCGAGGCGCGCGAGGTGGCCAATAGGCTGGGGGCCGACTGCGCCGTGGCCATTGGCGGCGGCTCGACCACCGGCCTGGGCAAGGCCATTGCGCTCGATTCGGGCCTGCCCATCATCGCCATCCCCACCACCTACGCCGGCTCCGAGATGACGCCGGTCTACGGCATCACCGAAGGCGGCCTGAAGAAAACCGGCAAAGACGCCCGCGTGGTGCCCCGTGCCGTGATCTACGACCCCGAACTCACGCTCAGCCTGCCAGCGGCCATGAGCCTGACCAGCGGCATCAATGCCATTGCGCACTCGGCCGAGGGCCTGTACTCGGCCGACCGCAACCCGGTGATCGATTTCATGGCCCGCGACGGCATCGCCGCCCTGGGTCGGGCCCTGCCCGCGATCTGTCGCGACCCGGCGGACCTGCAGGCCCGCACCGATGCGTTTTATGGCGCTTGGCTGTGCGGCATCGTGATGGGCAGTGTGGGCATGGCCTTGCACCACAAGCTCTGCCACACCCTGGGCGGCACCTTCAACCTGCCGCATGCCGAAACGCACACGGCGGTGTTGCCCCATGCGCTGGCCTACAACGCGCCGGCCGCCCCCGAGGCCATGGCCAAGATCGCGCAGGCCCTGGGCGGTGCCAGCGGGCCGGCGGCCGTGTTCGATCTGGCTAAGAACAACGGTGCAGCTGTCGCGCTGCGCGACCTGGGCATGAAGGAGGCCGACCTGGACCGGGCCTGCGACATCGCGGTGCAGAATCAGTACCCCAACCCGCGCCCGCTGGACCGCACGGCCCTGCGGCAGTTGTTTCAAAACGCTTGGGAAGGCGTGCGCCCGGACTAAAGGGCGCCGGGCCTGCGCTAGGTGCGCAGCTTCACAGGCCGAAGCGGCCTGTCCACTTGCGCTCGTAGTCCATCTTGTCGAAGTGCTCGGCCATGAAGTCGATGAAGGTGCGCACCTTGGCCGAGAGATGTTTGCGGCTGGGGTAGGCCAGGTTGATGTTCAGGCGCGGCAGATCCCAGTCGTCCAGCACCGGCACCAGGCGGCCGGCCACGATGTCCTCGTAGAGGATGTAGGTGGGCTGCACCAGGATGCCCATGCCGTCGAGGGCAGCAGCGCGCAGGATCTGCCCGTCGTTCGATTCCAGCAGCCCCTTGGCCGTGATCGTGCGCTGCTCGCCCGCCTTGGTAAAACGCAGCTCGTTGGGGTTGTTGGCGTAGGTGTAGATCAGCAGCTTGTGGTGCTGCAGGTCTTCCAGGGTGCGGGGCGTGCCGTGCCGCGACAGGTAACCCGGCGAGGCCGCCATCAGCCGCCGGGTTTCGGCCATGCGCCGGATGGTGATGTTCGAGTCGGGCTCTGATTCGCGGGTGCGAATGGCCACGTCGATGTTGTTGTCGATGATGTCCAGGTAGCGGTTGGCCGCCTCCAGGTGCACCTGCACGTTGGGGTAGCGCGTGGTGTATTCCCGCAGCAGTGGCGCCACATGGTGCATGGAAAACGACAGCGAGGCCGTGATGCGCAGCGTGCCCGTGGGGTTGAGGGCGGTGGCGTTGACGGCCGATTCGGCGTCGCGCAGGTCGGCCACGATGGTGCGGGCGCGGCTGTAGAACTCGCGCCCGGTGTCGGTGAGGTACAGGCGCCGGGTGTTGCGCTCCACCAGGCGTGCGCCCAGGCGCTCTTCCAGGGCCGACAGGTGGCGGCTGGCAGCCGCATTCGACAGCTCCAGCACCTCGGCGGCGCGGCTGAGGCTGCCGGTCTCGGCCACTTGCACAAAGAGCTCAATCTCGGTCCAGCGGTCCATGGGGTCGTGGGTTGTTCTTGTAGAAGCCTGCAAGAGGCTAAGCCTGCTAATCGTAGCGCTTGCCGGCCACCTCAGCGCCTCTTTGTTGCACGCAGCGAAAAAGTCATTTGCATCCCAGGGCTTTTTATTCCAAATCGGCGTCCCTACCATGCAGGTCATTGCAGCCGCTGGCCGCATTGCTGACTCATTCCCCGTGCGCAATCTGAACCAAGACACCATCACCCAGGCCGTGCTCGCCGGCCTGGCGCAGACGCCCGAGCCCCGGCTGCATCAGCTGATGACCAGCCTGGTCCAGCACCTGCACGCCTTCGCCCGGGACACCCGCCTGACCGAGGAGGAGTGGAAGTTCGGCATCGACTTTCTCACCGCGGTGGGCCACCAGTGCAGCCCCACGCGCCAGGAGTTCATCCTGTTGTCGGACGTGCTGGGCCTGTCCATGCTCACGGTGGCCATGAACCAGGACAAGCCTGCGGGCTGCACCGAATCCACGGTGTTCGGCCCCTTCCACGTGGAAGGAGCGCCGCGCTTCGAGCTGGGTGCTGATGTGGCCAACGGCGCTGCCGGCGAGCCCTGCCTGGTGCGTGGCCGCGTGCGCTCGCTCGATGGACAGCCCCTGGCGGGTGCGCAGCTGGAGGTCTGGCAGGCCGATGCCCAGGGCAAGTACGACGTGCAGTACGAGGATCTGGACCATGCCCAGGCCCGCGGCATCCTCTTGGCTGACGCGCAGGGCTGCTTCGAGTTCCGCACCATCGTGGCCGAGCCTTATCCCATTCCGACCGACGGCCCGGTGGGCGAGCTGCTGCGCGCCACCCACCGCCATCCCTGGCGGCCGGCGCACCTGCACTTTCGGGTCGCGGCGGCTGGCCACGAGACCCTGGTCACCCACGTCTTTCGCGAGGGCGACCCTTACCTGGACAGCGACGCTGTCTTCGGCGTGCGCCAGTCCCTGGTGGCCGATTGGGTGCGCCATCCGGACGGATCGTTCACGCTCGACTATGAATTCGTGCTCAACCGGAGCCCTGCATGATTTTCAGCTTCATCCTGATCGACAAGCCCGATGCGGGCGAGCTGCGCCAGCGCATGCGCCCCGAGCACAAGGCCTACCTGGCGGCGGTGGCTGAGCGCATCGCCTTTGCCGGCCCCTTCGTGGCCGACGACGGGCAGACCATGCTGGGCAGCCTGCTGGCCATCGACTTCCCGAGCCGCGATGCGGCCCACGCCTGGCTGGCTGATGAACCCTTCACCCGTGCGGGCTTGTACGCCAGCACCACGGTGCATGCCTTCATCAACCTCTGGCCGCAGCGCGCCGGTTTTCCACCCGCTGCCTGAAGGTCTTTGCCCATGATCAAGCACATCGTCATGTGGAACCTGCGCGGCGACTCGGCCGAGGCCAAGGCCGAGGCCGTGGCCCTGCTCAAGCGCAGCTTCGAATCGCTGCGTGGCCGCATTCCCGGCCTCTTGCACCTGGAGATCGGCGTGGACAGCAGCCGCGTGGACTACGCCTGCGACGTGGTGCTGTATTCAGAGTTCGAGTCGCAGGCTGCGCTCGAAGGCTATGCCGTGCACCCGGAGCACCAGCGCGTCAAGAACGAGCTGGAGGGCCTGCGCATTGCGCGCCACCAGGTCGACTACACCCCTGAAATTTGAAGAACAAGGAGAACACCCCCATGGATCAATCGATGCGCGACGAACTTGAAATCCGGCAGATGGTCGAACGCTGGGCCGTCTGGCGCGACGCCGGCGACTGGGAGCGCTTTGCCACCGTCTGGCACCCCGAGGGTGTGATGATGGCCACCTGGTTTCAAGGGCCTTTCAAGGACTTCATCCGCGTGACCCAGGAAGGCTGGGCCAAGGGCGTGAGCATTCTGCATTTCCTGGGCGGCACGGCCGTGGAGGTGGTGGGCGATCGGGCCATTGCCCAGACCAAGATGACCATCTCCCAGCGCGGCATGGTCGAGGGCGCGAACGGTCCGGTGCTGTGCGACGTGGTCTGCACCGGCCGCTTTTACGACTTCGTCACGCGCCACGAGGGCCAGTGGAAGCTGCTGCACCGCCAGCCCATTTACGAGAAAGACCGCATTGACCCGGTGGACTCCACCGCCACGGTCCAGCTCGATCAGGCCGCGCTCTCGGGTTTTCCCGAGGGCTACCGGCACCTGGCCTATATCCAGACCCGCATTGGCTACACCGTGAAGATGGACATGCCCATGCTCAAAGGCGAGGTGGTGCAGGAGCTGTATCGTCGCGGTTCGCGTTGGCTGGCCGGCGGCGCGCTCGAGCGCTGAAGCCATTGCATCTCACCAGAAAAGACTCAAGGAGACACGACATGAACAAACGATCATTCAACACCGCCATGCTGGCCGGACTGCTCGCCTCCGTGGGCTTGGGTGGCCAGGCGCTGGCCCAGGCCTTTCCCAACAGGCCGATGCGCGTGGTGGTGCCGCAGCCGCCTGGCGGCGGCTTCGACGTGGTCGGTCGTCTGCTGGCCGACCGGCTGGGCAAGGCCCTGAACCAGAGTGTCATCGTGGAGAACCGCCCGGGTTCGGGCACGCTCGTGGGCACCGACCTGGTGGCCAAGGCCACCCCGGATGGCTACACCCTGCTGGTGGGCTCGGTGTCCAACCTGGCCCTCAATCCGGGCCTCTACCGCAACCTGCCCTATGACAGCCTGCGTGACTTCGAGCCCGTGGGCCTGGCTGTGGCTTACAGCTACACCCTGGTGGCGCGCAAGGACCTGCCTTTCAACAACCTGCGCGACTTGCTGGCCTATGCCAAGGCCAACCCCAAGAAGCTCAGCTTTGCCTCGGGTGGCACGGGCTCTGGCCAGCATGTGCTGGCGGCAGCGCTCTTTAACCTGACGGGCGTGGACATCGTTCACGTTCCCTACCGTGGCGCTCAGGCGGCCTACCAGGACCTGCTTGGCGGCCGCGTTGACCTGTTCTTCGACCTCTCGCCCACCGCGCGACCGCAGGTGGAGTCCGGCAACCTCAAGGCCCTGGCTGTCTCTGGCCCCGCGCGCCTGCCTTTCCACCCAGAGGTGCCCACCCTGGCCGAGGCGGGGGTGGCCAACATCGAACTGGAATCCTGGTTCGGCCTGTTCGCGCCGTCCAAGACGCCGCCCGAGGTGCTCGAGCGCCTGCGCGCCGAGCTGGCCCGCATCGTCCAGGCCCCCGAGCTGGTGGAAACCTTCCGCAAGGCCGGCGGCAAGCCGCTGTCGCTGAACACCGAACAAACCCGTGCCTTGGTCAAGCGCGACGTGGACCGCTGGTCCAAGATCACGCGCGACCTGGACATCAAGCCCGAATAAGCAGGCCTTGACCCGCCCGCGCTAAGCTCTTCAGTTCCTTCACTTTTTCTAAAAAAACGATCATGAAAATTTCCGACGCCAGCCTCGACCAGATCTTCCACAAGGCCCGCACCGCCAACGGCTTCACCGACAAGCCGGTGCCCGCCGCTTTGCTGCAGGAGGTCTATGACCTGGCTCGCATGGGCCCCACGTCCATGAACTGCCAGCCCACGCGCTACGTGTTTCTCACCACGCCCGCAGCCAGAGAGCGCCTGATGCCTGCCCTCATGCCCGGCAACGTGGACAAAACCAAGACCGCGCCCGTGACCGTCATCGTGGCCACCGACACGCGCTTTTACGAGCACATGCCCGTGGTCTGGCACAACCCTGGCGCCAAGGAGATGTTTGAAGGCAATGCAGCCCTGGCCAGCGGCACGGCCACGCGCAACAGCACCCTGGGCGGCGCTTACTTCATGGTCGCCGCCCGCTCGCTGGGTCTGGACTGCGGCCCCATGAGCGGCGTAGACCTGGCCAAGGTGAACGCCGAGTTCTTCCCCGACGGCCGCTTGCAGGCCAATTTCCTGATCAACCTGGGCTACATGGACGAGAGCAAGCTGTTCAACCGCAATCCGCGTTTGAGCTTCGAGCAAGCCTGCCAGGTGATCTGAGTCAGTCCGCCCGGCGTCTGAACCATGTGCCCCGGACGCTGCTCCCGCCGCCTGCCTTCAGTGGCGGCTGCCCGCCTTGCGCCGGATGATGTCGGCCATGTGCTTGATCACCGGCGAGCGGGTCGCGCCCTTGGTCCACAGCAGGCCCGGAGTGCGCATGGGGCGCGGTTCTTCCAGGGGAATCACGCTCAGGTCCGGACCGGCCGTGACGGCCGTCTCGGGGATGATGCCCGCCAAATCCGTCTGGCGGATCAGCTCGATCATGGGCCCCACCGAATTGAGCTCAGCCACCACCTGGGGCTGGCTGCCGGCGGCCTCGAAGCACTCGTCCAGCATCTGCCGCGTCAGGAACTGGCGCGGCAGCAGCACCATGCGTTGCTGGTGCAACTCAACCATCCGCACCCGCCGCCGCTTGGCCAGCGGGTGGCTGGCGGAAACCACCAGATGCAGCGCCTCGTTGTAGAGCGGCTCAAACCACAGCCGCGGCTGGTCTTCGGGCCGGTAGGACACGGCCAGGTCCAGGTGCCCCGACAGCAGTCGCTTGGCAATTTGGGCGGCGTTCAACTCCTCCACCGCCACGCGCACGCCCGGCTGGTTCTCCAGCAGCGTGGAGACGCACTGCGGCACCATGCGCGTGTTGAAACTCGGTGTGGTGCCCAGCCGCACCAGCGCCGTCTGCCGCGGCTCCTCGGTGCGCAGCGCCAGCAGGCCGCGGTCGATCTGGTCCAGCGCAGGCATCAGGTGGCTGCGCAGGATGGCGCCGGCCTCCGTCAGGCGCACCCGCTTGGTGCTGCGGTCAAACAGCTCGCTGCCCACCTCGTCTTCCAATTGCCGGATCTGGTGCGAGAGGGTCGACTGAGTGACCTGCAGGCGTTCGGCGGCGCGGGTGAAGTTCAGCGTTTCGGCCAAGGCCTCGAAGTAGCGGATGTGACGCAGCTCCATGTCGCCTCTCGTGGTTTTCTACTATCGACAAGATCGATCATATCGGCGTCAATCCAGTACTGATACCGAAATACCGAATTTTCAAGCGAACCCCATTCGATATTCCAGCCCCTGGGAGGGGCGTTCAAACAGGAGATAAGACCATGGCCCAATTGCAGTTCGAAGGAAAAGACATCGCCCAGGCCGTCATCGGCCGCATGGACGAGTGCAAAGACCCTCGCTTCAAGCAGGTCATGACCTCGCTCATCAAGCACATGCATGCCTTCGCGCAGGACGTGGACCTCAAGCCCGACGAGTGGATGAACGCCATCGAGTTCCTCACCGCCTGCGGCAAGATGTGCGATGAAAAGCGCCAGGAATTCATTCTGCTGTCCGACACACTGGGCTTGTCCATGCTGGTGGTGGCGCTGGACCAGGCGCGCGGCGCGGCCGCCCTCAAGGCCAACCCGCCCAAGCTCATGCCCACCGAAGCCACGGTGCTTGGCCCCTTCTTCTGGGAAGGCGCCCCCGAGTTGCCCTTGGGCGCCGACATCAGCGAAGGCCAGTCTGGCGAGCCCTGCTACTACCACGGCCAGGTGACCGACACCGCCGGCAAGCCGCTGGCTGGCGCCATCATCGACGTGTGGTCCGGTGACGGTGAGGGCTTTTACGACATGCAAAAGGGCGATGGCAACACCATGGCCCTGCGCGCACGCTTTCGCACCGACGCCAACGGCCACTACCACTACTGGTCCATCAAGCCGGCCTACTACCCGGTGCCCGACGATGGTCCGGTGGGTGGCATGCTGCGCCGCATGGGCCGCCACCCGAACCGCCCGGGCCACATGCACACCATGCTGCAGGCCACGGGCCATGAGCGGCTGGTCACGCACATCTTTGTCTCTGACAGCCCCTACATCGAATCCGATGCGGTGTTCGGCGTGCGCGAGAGCCTGATCGCCACCTTCAAGTCGCACCCGTCCGGCAAGGCCCCTGACGGCCGCGAGATGAAGACCACCTTCCACAGCGCCCTCTACGACTTTCGCCTGGTGCCTACCAGCCAGGCGGCCTGAGCCACGGCGCCCACCTGTAACGCTTTCGGAGACCTTCCTTGAAAATTGGCAAAGTCACCCATGTCCGCTCGGCGATCTGTACCTCGAACGAGCACGCCATCATCGTGCGCGGCCACAACCTGTCGAACGAGCTGATCGGCCAAGTCAACTTCGCTGACCACTTCCACCTGCTGCTGACCGGCCGCATGCCCGATGCAGCCACCAGCGCGGTGCTCAACGCCACCCTGGTGGCCATTGCCGAGCACGGCCTGGTGCCCAGCGTGCAGGCTGCCCGCATGACCCTGGCGGCCGCGCCCGAGGCCATGCAGGGCGCCGTGGCGGCGGGCCTCTTGGGTGCGGGTTCGGTGGTGCTGGGCTCCTCGGAGACCGCAGGGCGCCTGTTCCTGCGCGTGGAGGAAGAGGCCAAGAAGAACCACGGCGGTGACCTGCAAGCGGCCGCCCAGGCCGTGGTGACCGAGTTGCGCGCCAAGCGCCTGCCCATCCCCGGTTACGGCCATCCGGAGCACAAGGAGCGCGATCCGCGCGTGGATGCGCTCTTTGGCGTCTCCCTGAAGGCCGGCGCCTCGCAGACCTATGTGAACATCGCCAAGATCATTGAAGGCGTGATCCCCGCCATCGTGGGTCGCGAGCTCAAGCTCAATGTCTCGGCCGCCATTCCGGCGGTTTTGCTGGACGTGGGCTTCCCGGTGCATGCACTCAAGGGCGTGCCCATCCTGGCCCGCACGGCCAGCCTGATTGCGCACCTGAACGAGGAGATCGCCGACCCCATCGGTTTTGCGCTCTCCTACCAGGCCACGACCGAGCAGGAATACACCGGCACGGTGCCGGCTGGTTTCAAGGTGGAGTAAAGCAATGGCACAGGTTCTCTCCGACATCCGCGTGCTCGAGCACGGCACCTTCATCACTGGCCCGGCCGCCGGCATGCTGCTGGCCGACCTGGGCGCCGACGTGCTCAAGGTGGAGCTTCCCGGCACGGGCGATCCCTTCCGCGCCTTCAAGGGCGAGCTCTACAGCCCGCACTTCCAGACCTACAACCGCAACAAGCGCAGCGTCACGCTCAACACCAAGGACAAGGCCGATCTCGCTCGCTTTGACGAGCTGATTGCCCAGGCCGACGTCTACATCCAGAACTTCCGCCCGGGCGTGGCCGAGAACATCGGTGCCGGTTATGAGCGCCTGAAGGCGATCAACCCGCGCCTGATTTACTGCGCCATCAGCGGCTTCGGCAAGGACGGCCCGTACAAGGACCGGCCCAGCTACGACTCCGTGGCCCAGGCCTACAGCGGCTTCTTGGGGCTGCTGGTCAATCCCAACGACCCGCGCGTGGTCGGGCCGGCCCTGGCCGACGCCATGACCGGCTTTTACGCGGCCTACGGTATCCAGGGTGCCTTGCTCGAGCGCTCTCGCACCGGGCGCGGCAGGCTGGTGGAGGTGTCCATGGTCGAGGCCATGACGCACTTCAACCTTGATGCCTTCACGCACCTGTTCTCCATTGGGCAGGTGATGGACCCTTTCAGCCGGGCGCGGGTGTCCCAGTCCTATGTGCTGGAGTGCGCAGACGGCAAGTGGGTGGCGCTGCACATGTCTTCGCCTCCGAAGTTCTGGGAGGGCCTGGCCAAGGCCATGGAGCGGCCCGACATCTTCGAGGACCCGCGCTTTGCCACCCGCGAAGCGCGCATCGACAACCAGGAAGCCATGATCGAGGTGCTCTCGGGCATCTTCAAGGGCCGCAGCCGTGTGGAATGGTGCAACCGCCTCGTGGCCGAGGACGTGCCGCATGCGCCCATGTACACCACGCCGGAGGTGCCCGAGGATCCGCAGGTCAAGCACCTGCAGCTCTTTGTCGAGGCACCTTCGCCCCAGGGCGGCACCTTCAAGACCGTGCGCTCGCCCGTGTCCTTTGACGGCGAACGTTCCCTGGGCGTCACTGCCCCTCCCTTGCTGGGTCAGCACAATGCCGAGCTGGGCAGCACGGGCTGGCCGGCCCGTCCTCAAGCGAAAGACAAGTCATGAACCGCGCACGTCGTCATCTCGTGGCCGCCAGCCTGGCCCTGGCACTGCCCTGGGCCGCGCAGGCCCAGGATTTCCCCAACAAGCCCCTGCGCATGGTCGTGCCCTTTGGGCCCGGCACCACCACCGACATCGTGGGTCGGGTCATGGCCGAAGGCATGGGCAAGCTACTCGGCCAGACCGTGGTGGTGGAAAACCGTGCCGGTGCCGGCGGCAGCATTGGTTCGGACCTGGTGGCCAAGTCGCCGGCCGATGGTTACACCATTCTCATGGGCACAGTGGGCACGCACGCCATCAATGCCACGCTTTACAAGCGCCTGGCCTATGAGCCTCAACGTGATTTCGCGCCCGTGGCCTTTGCCGGCTACACCCCCACACTGCTGGTGGTGCCGGCCAACTCGCCCTTCAAGACCCTCAAGGACCTGGCCGACCAGGCCAAAAAACCGGGCGGCAACGTGAGCTTTGCTTCGGCTGGCAACGGCACCTCAGGCCACCTGGCAGGCGAGTTGCTCAAGGCCCGGATGGGCGGCGAGATGACCCACGTGCCCTACAAAGAAGGCGGGTTGGCCCTGTCCGACGTGATCGGCGGGCAAGTCCAGTTCATGTTCTACCACCCGGCTGCGGTGCTGCCGCACCTCAAGACCGGCAAGCTGCGCGCGCTGGGTGCCTCCAGCAGCAAGCGCAGCGCTGCAGCGCCCGATGTGCCGGCCATTGCAGAGCAGGGTTTCGACTTCGACCTGGTGGCCTGGTTCATGGTGTATGCCCCCTCGGCCACGCCCGCCCCCGTGCTGGCGCGCCTGCGCGAAGCGGCGGCTCAGACCTTGGCCAACCCGGAGACCGCTGCCAAGCTCACGGCCCAGGGCCTGGAGCTTCGGGCCATGAAGCCCGATGAGATGAACACCTTCGGGCGCAGCGAGATCGGCAAATGGGCCGATCTCGTTCGGCGCTCGGGCGCCCAAGTGGACTAACTGCCCACTTTCATCCCTTTGCCATCCCATTACCATCCTTTTTCCCACGACCCTTCCCATCACTGATTAACAGGAGACAAGCATGAAGAAACTAGATCGCCGTTCGCTGCTGACCGCTACCGCCGCCGGTGCCGCCACCCTCATGGCCCCCAGCGCGATGGCGCAAGGTGCACCCATCCGCATCGGCAGCACCCTGGCGCTGACCGGCCCCCTCTCGGCCACCGGCCTGACCCACAAGCTGGTGGGCGAGATTTATGTCGAGCAGCTCAATGCCCGCGGCGGCCTCTTGGGCCGCCGGGTGGAGTGGATCGTCAAGGACGACCAGTCCAAGCCTGACCTCGCACGTACGCTGTATGAGCAAATCATCACCACCGACAAGGTGGACCTGCTCATGGGTCCCTATGCCACCGGCGCCATCCTCTCGGCCATGGGCGTGGCCCAGCGTTACGGCAAGGTGCTGGTGCACCACACCTTCGGTATTCCTTCGCTGGCCAAGTACGACATGCACTTCCCGGCCTGGTCGCTGGGCCCCACGCCCGGGACCACGGTTCCCAACACGCTGTTCGACGCCCTGGCTGCCTCGCCCAAGCCACCCAAGACGATTGCCATCGTCACCAGCAAGTTCCCCTCCATCCACTTCCTCTCGCTCGGCGGCCGTGAAGTGGCCAAGCGCCGCGGTCTGCAGGAGGTGCTGTTCCTTGAGTGGGAATTTGGTAACCGTGACTTCGGCCCCATCGCCGCGCGCGTGAAGGATGCCAAGCCCGATCTGCTGTGGGTGGGCGACATTGGCCTGGAAGGCAACATGCTGCTCGACGCCATGAAGAAGATCGACTACACGCCGCCCATGAACTTCCACCTCTACCCGGCCCCCGGACCCATGTCCAAGTCGCCAGATGGTCAGGGTGCCTTGTCGCTCACCATTTTTGAAGAACACCAGCCCTTCCTGAGCAACCAGGTCGGTGCCCAGTTCGTCAAGATCTTCAATGACCGCGCCACCAAGGCCAATCTGGCTGACACCAGCGTGGAAACGCAGGCGGCGGCCTCCTTCTCTGCCTGGCAGATCCTGGAAGCCGGCGTCCGAGGCGCCAACAGCCTGGACGACAAGGCCATCGCCGCCTTCCTGAAGGCCAACCGGGTGGACACCATCCAGGGACGGCTGCGCTTTGACGGTCAGAACAACTACGGCGACGACCTGATGAAGATCAAGCAGGTGCAGGGCGGCAAGTGGCAGGTGGTCTGGCCCACCCAGTTTGCTGCGCCTGGCACGCGACTGCAGATCAAGTGATCCTGACCGAATGAACGAAGAAAGGGTGGCGAGCCAATGACCTTACCGAGTCTGAATCTGTTGATGCAATCGATCCTGTCCGGGATCTTCATTGGCAGCCTCTACGGCCTGATTGGCCTGGGACTGGGTCTGACCTGGGGCTTGCTGCGCCAGATCAACCTGTCCCACTTCGGCCTGCTGTTTCTGGGGGCTTACCTCAGCTACCAGATGGCCACCGTGGGGCAGATCGATCCGCTGTGGGGTCTGTTGATCCTGCCACCCTTTTTCTTCCTCTTCGGCATGGGCATGCAGTGGGTGCTGTCGCGGTTTGCGATCACGCCCTTTAACTCCCTGCTGCTGACCTTTGGCCTGACCGTGGTCATCGAGTCCATCATCCAGGCCATCTGGACTGCCGACTTCCGCCGTCTGGAGTCGGCCTACAGCGGCATGAAGTTCAAGGTCGGCTCCTTGTTCGTGCCCGTGCCCGAACTCATCACCCTGGGCCTGTCGGTGGGCATTGCGCTGGCCATCTGGGCGGTGATGCGCTACACCGACTTGGGTAAGGCCCTGCGCGCCATGGCCGAGGACGGCCCGATTGCGGCGGCCTTCGGCATCAACCAAAAGGCCCTCTCGCTGCTGCTGGCTGGCCTGTGTGCCGCGCTGGCGGCGGTTGCCGGCGTGTGCGTGGCGCTGACCTTTGCGCTCACGCCCTCGCAGATCTTCAGCTGGGTGGGTGTGGTGTTCGCGGCCGTCATGCTGGGCGGCCTGGGCAGTCCCCTGGGTCCACTGGTGGCGGGCATCCTCATCGGGGTGAGTGAAGCGGTCACCATGGCCGTGGCCTCGCCGTCCTGGGCGCCTATCGTGTCCTTCTCCCTGCTGATCTTCATGCTGCTGCTGCGGCCCGGCAAAAGCTGAATTGAGCTGAACCATGAACAAGACCTTCAACGGCATCCTCGCCGCAGGCGCGCTCCTGGCCACGGTGCCCTGGCTGGGGCTGCCCGCCTTCTACGAGTCCTTCCTCTACCTGATCTGCCATTGGGTGATCCTGGCGCTGTCCTGGAACATTCTCTCGGGCTACTCGGGCTATTTCTCCTTCGGCCACGGTGTGTTCTTTGGTGTGGGCATGTACACCACGGGCGGCCTGGCCGGTAAGCTGGACTGGCCTTTCCTGGCCACGCTGCCACTGGCCGTGCTGATCCCCGCCATCCTGGGTGTGGCCCTGGGTGCGGTGGTGTTTCGCGTCAAGGCCGTGCGTGGCGAGCTGTTTGCGCTATTGACCCTGGCGGTCACCTTCGTGGTGGCCACCATCATCATCAACACCCCCATTGATGGCGGCCCGGGCGTCTACCTCATGGCGGTGGAGGTGCCCAAACTCGGCCCCTCGCCCGCCTCGTCGCTCTACCTCATGGCCCTGATCAGTGCGGTGGTGACGGCGCTGATCGCCTACAAGCTGCAGCAGTCCAAGCTGGGCGTGGGCCTGTATGCCATCCACGATGACGAGGACGTGGCCGAGGTCATGGGCGTGCCCACCTTCCGGTACAAGCTCATGGCCTTTGCCGTCTCCAGCGGCCTGGCGGGCCTGGCCGGTGGCATCCATGCGCTCTTTGTGCAGTACGTCACCGTCGGTGAAACCTTCAACATCACGGTGCCTCTGACTGTGGTGCTCATGAGCTGCCTGGGTGGTTCTCGCCACTGGGCGGGCCCCGCCGTGGGCGCAGCCTTCATCACCGTCTTGCTGTACTACTTTGGCACCGGCAACAGCCCTGTGCTGGGCAAGGCCGCCATTGGAGTGGTGCTGATCGCCGTGATCCTGTTCATGCCCAACGGCATCATGGGCTGGTTCATGAAGCGGCGCGCCAAGGCCGCGGCTGAACGCGCCAAGGCGCTGGAGCAATCTGCCGAGGTGCATGTTCACCTGCCGCCTGAGACCCGGGCCCCCGCGCCGCGGCCCGCGCCGGGCAGCGGCGAGGTGCTGCTGGAGACGCACGGTCTGTCCAAGGCCTTCAAGGGCGTGCAGGCCTTGAGCGATGTGAGCCTGCAGGTGCACAAGGGTGAAATTCTTGGCCTGCTTGGCCCCAATGGATCTGGCAAGTCCACCTTCATCAACGTGGTGAGCGGCCATTACGCGGCCACCGGCGGCAGCTACAGCTTCGAGGGCCGCGAGTTGGCGGGTCTGCCTGCCCACCTGGTGGCGCAGTCGGGCATTGCCCGCACGTACCAGATCCCACGGCCTTTTGCGCAGATGACGGTGCTGGAGAACGTGATCTTGTCGGCCATGTTCGGCAGCACCGCCATGAACCGCGCCCAGGCCACCGAAGAGGCCATGAAATGCCTGGAGTTCACGGGCCTCAAACACAAGGCAGAAAGCCTGCCCGATGACCTGAATCTGCACCAGCGCAAGTTCCTGGAGCTGGCTCGGGCCCTGGCCTCCCGGCCCCGTCTGGTCTTGCTCGATGAAGTGCTCTCGGGCATGACGCCCAGCGAGATCAATGAGGCCATCGAGTTGATCCGCCGCATCCGCGACCAGGGTTCCACCATCGTGTTCGTCGAGCACGTCATGCGCGCGGTCATGGCCCTGGCCGACCGCGTGGCCGTGCTCAACCACGGCAAGCTGCTGGCCGTGGGGCCGGCGCAGGAGGTCATGAGCAATCCTGAAGTGGTGAGCGCTTACCTGGGGAAGGCCCATGCTTGAAGTCCGCAATATTTTCGTGAACTATGGCGCGGCCCCCGCGCTGTGGGATGTCAGCATCCAGGTGCAGTCCAAAGAGCTGGTCTGCGTGGTCGGCCCCAATGGTGCCGGCAAGACCACCCTGATTAACGCCATCGCGGGTCTGCACCCGGTCAAGAGTGGACAGCTGATGTTCGAGGGCAAGGACATCACCTCCTTGGAGAGCCACCGCTTCTGCGAGGCGGGCATCGCCATCGTGCCCGAGGGCCGGCGCCTGTTCACGCAGATGACGGTGCTCGACAACCTGGAGCTCGGCAGTTTCCTGCCCGCGGCCAAGGCCAAGCGGGCCGAACGCATGGAGCGGGTGCTGACGCTGTTCCCGGCACTGAAGGTCAAGCTTCAGAGTGCAGCTGGCTCGCTATCAGGGGGTCAGCAGCAGATGGTGGCCATCGGCCGTGCGCTCATGGCCGGGCCCACGCTGCTGTTGCTGGATGAGCCCTCTCTGGGCCTGGCGCCCACCATCGTCATTGACATGTTCGAAGCCATCCGGCGCATCAATGCCGAAGGCACGGCGGTGCTGCTGGTTGAGCAGAACGTCTCTATGGCACTGGAGACCGCCAACCGCGCCTACGTGGTGGAGGAAGGTCGGATCGTGGCGCAAGGTCAAGCCAAAGAGATGATGAACCGCCCCGAGATCCAGAAGGCCTACCTGGGCCTGGAGTCGCACTGAGCACCTGGGCTCGGTATCTGCTGAGCCAGCCCTACACTGCCAGCTTTTCGGGCGCACTCGCCCGGTCCACTCAACGACCACCAGGAGACCTCCATGGAAGCCCTCACCCTTGCCCAGGCCCAACAAATCATCGCGGGCGCTCTGGCCCAATCCAAGGCCTCCGGCTACCTGCCCATGGGTGTGGCCGTACTCGACGATGCGGGCAACCTCAAGGCCTTCGCGCGCGAGGACGGTGCCAGCATGTTCCGCTTCGAGATCGCCCAGGGCAAGGCCTGGGGCTCTATCGGCATGGGCGTCTCCAGCCGGGTGCTGGCCCAGCGGGCCAAGGACAACCCGAATTTCCTGCTGTCCTTGGCCGCCTCGTCCTCGGGCCGCTTCCTGCCCCAGCCGGGCGCTGTGCTGATCAAGAACGCCGCCGGCCAGGTGCTCGGTGCCGTGGGTGCCAGCGGCGGCACCGGTGACGAGGATGAGGCCATTTGCATCGCTGGCGTGCAGTCCGCCGGATTGGTGGCGGGCTAAGCCGCTTCCTGGAGCGCGAGCATGGGCACTGGGGGCTCGTGCCCAAGGAAATCTGCCCGCTGCACGAGGAAGTCCGTGGTAGCGGGTCGCTAGGCAGGCAAGGCGCTTGGGCGCCGATAATCCCCTGTTTCGCGCCCGGCTTTGCCCTTGCTCCATGTCCCTGCCCGTCATCACCGATCCCTTCTTCTATGCCGTGGCCATACCGGCCACCTTGCTGTTAGGGATTAGCAAGAGCGGCTTTGGTACAGGCTTTGGTTCGATGGCGGTGCCCTTGATGGCGCTGGCGGTCACCGTGCCCGAGGCGGCGGCCATCCTGATGCCGGTGCTCTTTTGTGTCGACCTGATGGGGCTGGCGGCCTTTCGCAAGCAGATGGATGTGCGCCTGCTGCGTTTTCTGGTGCCCTGCGGCCTGATCGGCACCCTGGTGGGCTACCTGCTGTTCAGGGTGCTCGACTCCCACGTGGTGGCGGCCCTGGTGGGTGGCTTCACGCTGCTCTTCCTGGCCCAGCGTCTGGTGTTTCCGCCCAAGCCCGATTCCCGGCCACCGCCCCGCTGGGTGGGGGCCTTGCTGACCATCACCTCGGGCTTTACCAGCTTCGTGGCGCATGCGGGCGGTCCGCCCATCAGCGCCTATGTGATTCCGCTGCGCCTGAGCCCGGTGCTGTTCGCCTCGACCATGTCCTTCTTTTTCTTCGTGGTGAACCTGGCCAAGTGGATCCCTTATGGCCTGCTGGGCCTGCTGGACATGCGCAACATGTCCACCTCCCTCATGCTGCTGCCCTTTGTGCCACTGGGCGTGTGGGTCGGCTTTCGCCTGGCCCGCCGAATCCGGCCTGAGCTCTTTTACAGATTGGTTTATGCGGGCATGTTCCTCACCGGCAGCAAGCTGCTGTGGGACGGCCTTCACTGAGCCTGGGTCTGCGCTCCGCCGAAGCCGCACTGCCGCCAGGCCTCGAACACCGTGACGGCCACGGCATTCGAGAGGTTCAGGCTGCGCTGATCCGGCCGCATGGGCAGGCGCAGCCGCTGCGCCTCGGGAAAGCGCTCACGCAGCTCGGCCGGCAGGCCTGAGGTTTCTGAACCAAACACCAGCCAGTCGCCAGGCTGGAAGCGCAGCTCAAAGGCCGGCCGAGAGCCGCGCGTGGTGAGCGCGAACAGGCGATCGGGTGGTGGCGACTGCGACTGCAGCAGGGCCTCCCAGCTGGCATGCCGCAGCACCTTGGCGTACTCGTGGTAATCGAGGCCTGCGCGGCGCAGGTGCTTGTCGTCCATGGCAAAACCCAGGGGTTCGACCAGGTGCAATTGGCAGCCGGTGTTGGCCGACAGCCGGATCACGTTGCCGGTGTTGGGCGGAATCTCGGGGGCCACCAGGACGATGTGGAACATGCGCCCGATTATCGGTGGCGCCCTGCGTGACACGCCGTGATCCGGGCGATCAGGCCATCAGGGCGGCGTGCGCGCCGCCACCACGCCCACCACCGACCGGGCGCCAGCGGCTTTGAGTGCCTGAGCCGCGGCAGACAGGCTCGCCCCCGTGGTCATCACATCGTCTATGAGCACCACGCGGCGGCCAGTGAGCTCCGCCACCAGCAGGGGATCGACTGCAAAGGCGCCCTCTACATTCGCCAGCCGCTGGTTGCGGCGCAACTCGCTCTGCGGCAGGGCGTGCCGCACGCGCAGCAGCAGGTCGGCTCGTGCCCGTGCTGGACTTCCGCAGCGCCGGTGCAGGGCCTTGGCCAGCTCCCAGGCCTGGTTGAAGCCGCGCTCGGCCAGGCGCTCGCGCGACAGCGGCAGCGGCAGCAGCCAGTCGCCTGGCTCAAGCTGGGCCAGCAGGGCGGCCACATCGGACTGGCCCGCCAGTCGCTCGGCGAAGAAGGTGCTCCAGCCCGTTGCCTGCTGGAACTTCATGCGCCCCAGCAGCTCGGCCCAGGGGTAGGCATAGTCCATGGCAGCGAAGCACAGGTCCAGGGCCAGGGGCTGGCGCAGGCAGTCCGGGCAGCGCAGGGGCCCGCCGGGCCGGGGTGTCCAGGCCAGCGCGCAGCCAGGGCAGCGCTGGGCGGGCTGGTTGAACCGCTGCAGGCAGGGCGCACACACGGGCTGGCTGGGCCAGCCGCGGCAGACCGCGCATTGGCCGGGCAGGTGCCTGCCCAGCCGCGCAAGCCAGGGCCGGGCAGAAAAGGGCCGGGCAGACAAGGGCAGGGCAGGGCGCGGCAGCATGCGCTCAATATACTCACCCGCTTCGCTTTCGATCCCTGGACTTTTCCCGTGGCCACACCGGCGCCCCCCACCCTTGACCCTGTTGCGCTTTCGCGCTGGCACCGCTTGGCGCCGGCCGCCTCTGCGTGGCTGCATGAGGAAGTGGCGCGCCGCATGCGCGAGCGCCTGGACTGGATCAAGCTCAAGCCCCGCCGCTGGACCGACTGGGCGCCCCTGCGCGGCGGTATCGAGGCCCATGAGGCGCTGCTGGCGGCCTATGGACCTGATGCCAGCGTCGTCGAGCAGGATGAGCGCTTGCTGGAGCTGGCGCGCCGCCGCTGGCAGCCCGCCTGGTGGAATCCGCGCCGCTGGGCCGGTGCGGGCCCGAGCTTCGGCGCGCCGGCGCCTGGCAGCCAGGACATGCTCTGGGCCAATATGGCGCTGCACCTGGCGGCCGACCCGCAGGCCTTGATGGCGCACTGGCATGGCCTGCTGAAAGTAGACGGTTTCCTGATGTTCTCCTGCCTGGGGCCGGACACTGCGATCGAGTTGCGCCAGCTTTACCAGGATCTTGGTTGGCCGCCTGCCGGCCACGAGCTGACAGACATGCACGACTGGGGCGACATGCTGGTGCAAACCGGCTTTGCCGAACCGGTGATGGACATGGAGCGCCTGACGCTGACCTTCGAGACCCCCGAGCGTCTGCTGGAGGAACTCGCGGGCCTGGGCCGCAATTTCCATCCGCAGCGCTTTCCTGCCCTGCGTGGGCGCCATTGGCGCCAGGAACTGCTGGCGGCTATCGACGAGCGGCTGCCTCGCGCGCCCGATGGCCGCTTGCGCCTGAGCTTCGAGCTGATCTATGGCCATGCCCTCAAGGCGGCGCCCAGGCTCAAGGTTGAGGCGGTGAGCAGTGTCTCGGTCGAGGACATGCGCCGCATGCTCAGGGGCGCAGAGCGGCCTGCATCCTCCTGAGGCGGGGCGCACTGGGTAAATAGCCGCAAAGCTTGTCGGAATCTTCCCGCGCCAGCGGCCTGGTCCGGCGGGTGCGCTTTAAACTAGCTACATCAGCGCTTGTCCGGGTATGGTCCCAGGAAAAGCGTGGCGGCCTTGGCCGCCAGCTCGCGAGTTCATGCTGTGACGCCTGCCGCCTCCCCCTTTCGTTTTGCCACCTACATCGCTGATGGCCAGCACCAGGCCATTCAGTGGCTGATCAAGCGCAACTGCTCGGTCACGCCGGTTCAACTGGTGCGCCTCTATATTTCTCTGTGCGTGGTCTCTCTGGGCATCGCCGGGCTTTTTTGGATGCAGGGCGCGCGCATGATCATGCCCTTTGCCTGGCTGGAATTGCTGGCTGTCGGTACTGCCTTCGTGGTGTACGCCCGTCATGCCCGCGATGGCGAGAAGATCACCTTGCATGGCCCCCGCCTGGTGGTCGAGCTTGAAAACGGCGGCCGCACAGAGCGGGCCGAGTTTGCGCGCGACTGGGTGAGGGTGGAGCCGCGCAGCGGCGACGGCTCCCTCATTGAGGTGTCCGGCCAGGGCCGCACGGTGGTGGTGGGTCGTCACCTGCGCCCCGAATTGCGGCCGGCGCTGGCCCGTGAAATCCGCTTCGCCCTGCGCGGCTGCTAAGCCCAGTCGGCTGAGGGCGCGCCGCTAGAGTCATTTTCCTGACGCGAACCTTGCCGCGGGCAGCGGTCGACTAGGCGGCGACTCTCTATAATCCCTGCGGTTTGACTGGTTCTAGATACTCCTCAAAAGCAAAGACGATGAACGTGAGCAACAACATGGCCCAGGGCTTGAAGTGCGCGCAAGCGCTGTCGAAGTCGGCGCAAGACACCGCGCTGACACTGTCTGCCAAGGCGTATGCCTGGCTTGCCGTTGTTGGCGCCTCGCTGTCCACGGCTGCCACCGCAGCCGACCTGAAGCTGCCTGGCGGCCCCCAGGTCTATCAGCTCAACCTTCCCGAGCCTGCCACCCGCATTGCTGCCGAGCAGAACTGGCTGCACTGGGTGCTCATGGGCATCTGCCTGGTGATCTTCGTGGGCGTGTTCGGCGTGATGTTCTATTCCATCTGGAAGCACCGCAAGTCGGTGGGCCACAAGCCGGCCAACTTCCATGAATCCACTGCGGTGGAGATTGCTTGGACGGTGGTGCCTTTCCTGATCGTGATCGGCATGGCCCTGATGGCCACCAAGCTGCTGGTCGCCCAGAAAGACACGTCCAATGCCGACCTCACCATCAAGGCCACCGGCATCCAGTGGAAGTGGGGCTACGAGTACATCAAGGGCGAAGGTGAGGGCATTGCGTTCGTCTCCACCCTGGATGCCAGCCACCGCGCCCTTTCCAATGCGGGCGGCCCCAAGAAAGGCGAAGAGATCCCTGACTACCTGCTCAAGGTGGACCTGCCTCTGGTCGTGCCGGTCAATCAGAAGATCCGCATCATCACCACAGCCAACGATGTGATTCACGCTTTTGCTGTGCCCCAGTTCGGTATCAAGCAGGACGCCATTCCCGGCTTCGTGCGCGACACCTGGTTCCGCGCTGAAAAGACCGGTGACTTCTATGGCCAGTGCCAGGAGCTGTGCGGCAAGGAGCACGCCTACATGCCCATCCACGTGAAAGTGGTCACGGCCGAGCAGTATTCCGAGTGGGTCAAGGTCAAGCAAAAGGAAGCGGCTGCCAAGGCGGATGATCCGAGCAAGGTCTGGGTTCAGGCTGACTTGATCGCCCGTGGTGAGAAGGTCTATGCCGCCAACTGCGCTGCTTGCCACCAGGCCAGCGGCAAGGCCGCCGGTCCCGTCAAGGCCTTGGATGGTTCAGCCATCGTGATGGACGCCGACCACCTGAAGCAGACCAAGATTCTTCTCAACGGCGCAGGCAACGGCTCCATGCCAGCCTGGAAGCAGCTGAGCGACACCGACATCGCCGCGGTGATCACCTACACCAAGAACCAGTGGTCCAACAAGACGGGCCAGACCGTCCAGCCCGCTCAGGTGCTGGCCGCGCGCAAGTAATCCCTCCAGAGTTCCAAGCCCAAGAAGTTAAAAGGTAAGCCAGATGAGTGCAGTACTCGATCACCACGATCATGCGCATGACCATGAGCACCACGCCCCCACGGGCTGGCGCCGCTGGGTGTTTGCCACCAACCACAAGGACATCGGTACCCTGTACCTGCTGTTCAGCTTCGCGATGTTGATGTTCGGTGGCGTGCTCGCCCTGGGCATCCGCGCCGAGCTGTTCCAGCCTGGCCTGCAGTTGGTCAACCCCGAGTTGTTCAACCAGCTCACCACCATGCACGGCCTGATCATGGTGTTCGGCGCCATCATGCCGGCCTTCGTGGGCTTTGCGAACTGGATGATCCCGCTGCAGATCGGCGCCTCCGACATGGCTTTTGCCCGCATGAACAACTTCAGCTTCTGGCTGATGATCCCGGCAGGCCTCATGCTCGCCGGTTCGTTCTTCATGCCCGGTGGTGCACCAGCGGCTGGCTGGACGCTGTATGCGCCCCTGACCCTGCAGATGGGCCCCTCCATGGATGCCGGCATTTTTGCCCTGCACATCCTGGGCGCCTCGTCCATCATGGGCTCGATCAATATCATCGTGACCATCCTGAACATGCGCGCGCCCGGCATGACGCTGATGAAGATGCCCATGTTCGTCTGGACCTGGCTCATCACCGCCTACCTGCTGATCGCCGTGATGCCCGTGCTGGCCGGCGCCATCACCATGACGCTGACCGACCGCCACTTCGGCACCAGCTTCTTCAACCCCGCCGGCGGCGGTGACCCGGTGATGTACCAGCACATCTTCTGGTTCTTCGGCCACCCCGAGGTCTACATCATGATCTTGCCGGCCTTCGGCATCGTCAGCCA
>CANGYC010000008.1 GCA_947457975.1 Comamonadaceae bacterium
GCTGCGGCAGATGGAGGCCACCGAGCGCTCGGACCAGTGCAACCATGGCCGACCGACCTGGCGGCAGCTCAGCCTCAAGGAACTCGACGTGCTCTTCCTGCGCGGGCGCTAAAAAGAAGGCTCAGGTCAGCCAGTAGGCCAGCGCACCCAGAGCCACGCTGACCGAGGCCACCGCCGTCAGCAGGGCCCGCAGGGGCAGCCAGGCCGACAGTCCCAGCGCGCGGTAGCTCGCGCGGTCCACCGCATAGCAGGCGAGCAGGCTGAACACCAAGAGCGCATGCCCCCAGGGGCTGTCGAGCAAGACGGCCAGCCAGCCCAGGAGGCTGGGCAACACCCCCCACAGCAGGCGCGGCGCTTGAAGCTCAGCCTGACGCATGGCCAGACCCCAGTGAATGCCACCCAGAAAGCTCACAATCACCGCCCCGTAAGTCAGCAGGGCCGACGCCGCCAGCATGCGCCAGCCCGGTGGCGTGAACCATTGCAGCGCGGCACCGGCCACGAAGGGAATGAGGCCAGCCAGGCCCAGGCCCCAGGCCAGAGGCGAGGGGGCTTGTGAAGGGGAAGGCAGTGCAGCGGAAGAAGGCAAAGCGGGCATGGCGGCAGTGTAAGAGAGCCCCTGCCCTTGATTCTGCTACGCTCAAAGACCGTGGCCCCGGCAGCCTGCCGACGCGCGCCCACCCTGCCCGAGCGACCTTCTCTTGCCTTCCAAGTCCACGCCGATCCCCGAGCACACCAGCCCGCCGGCCCGCCCCACCAGCCGCACCTCCCCCCGGCTGCTGATCCTCCTGCTGTCGCTGCTCATGGGCCTGCAGCCGGTGAGCACCGACCTGTACCTGCCCGCGCTGCCCGCCATGAGCGAGGGCTTCGGCGTGCATGTCTCGCAGGTGCAGCTCACCCTGAGCGCCATGCTGCTGGCTTTTGGCTGCTCGCAGCTGTTCTGGGGGCCGCTGTCAGACCGCTTCGGCCGGCGCCCGGTGCTCCTGTGGGGCATGGCCGCCTATGTGGTGGCCGCCATCGGCTCCAGCCTGGCCCCCAGCCTGGGCTGGCTGGTGGTCTGGCGCATGTTGCAGGGCGCGGCCCTGGGGTCGGCGGTGATGACCGCGCGCGCCGTGGTGCGCGACCTGCACACCCCGACCGAAGGCGCGCGCGTGATGTCCACGGCCCTGACCGGCCTGGGCCTGATCGCCGGCCTGAGTGCGCCCATCGGCGGCCTGCTCACGCAGTTCTTCGGCTGGCGTGCGTCACTGGCCGCCCTGGCCATCTTTGGGGCCGTGGTGCTGGCCATGATCGCCTGGCGCTTCGAAGAGACGCTGACGGCCAAGCGCCTCAATGCCCTGCACCCGGGCGAGATGCTGCGCACCTGGCTGCGCATTGGCCGCCACCCACGCTTTCTGGTGTTCTCAGCCGTGGCCTCCAGCGGCAACGCGGGCCTGTTCACCTACCTGGTGACCTCCTCCTTCATCCTCATCCGGCTCCATGGCCTGAGCCAGGTGAGCTACGGCTTTTGCATGGCCTCCATGAGCCTGTGTTACGTGGCCGGCACCATGGTCTGCCGCCGGCTGCTGCTGCGCGTGGGCTTGCAGCGCACCATGGACATCGGCGCTGGCATCAGCCTGACGTCTGGCCTCTTGCTGGCGGGGCTCTTTGCCTTCGACGTGCGCACGGTCTGGGCCGTGGTGCTGCCCATGAACCTGTTCCTGGTGGGCCACGGCATCAACCAGCCCTGCAGCCAGAACGGCGCGATCGCGCCCTTCCCCGAGGCGGCCGGCACCGCGGCTGCACTCAATGGCTTTTGCATGATGATGACCGCCTTCCTGGTGGGCCTCTGGCTCGGAGAGCACATGGACGGCACCGAGCTGCCCCTGGTGCAGGGCCTGCTGTTCTGGAGCTGCATCATCGCCCTGGTCTCCTGGGTACTGGTGCGCCGCTTCGGCACCCGCGCGAGCTCTGCCGTATAAGGCCTGCCCATGGCCGAGCACCTGCACCTGATCGCGCTGGCCGGACCCACGGCCTCCGGCAAGACCGCCGCCGCACTGGCCGTGGCTGAGCGCTGGCCGGTGGAAATCATCAGCGTGGACTCGGCCCTGGTCTACCGGGGCATGGACATCGGCACGGCCAAACCCAGCGCAGCCGAGCGCGCCGCCGTGCCGCACCACCTCATCGACATCCGCGACCCGCTCAATGCCTACAGCGCCGCCGATTTCTGCCGCGATGCCCGCAACTTGGTGGGCGAGATCCGGGCGCGGGGCCGCCTGCCCCTGCTGGTAGGCGGCACCATGCTGTACTTCAAGGCCCTGTTCGAGGGCCTGGACGACATGCCCGCCGCCGATGCAGAAGTGCGCGCAGCCATCGCTGAAGAAGCGGCCACCCTGGGCTGGCCGGCGCTGCATGCACAGCTGGCCGAGGTTGACCCGGCCACGGCCGCGCGGCTGGAGCCGCAGGATTCGCAGCGCATCGCCCGGGCGCTGGAGGTCTGGCGCGTCTCGGGGCAGCCGCTGTCGGCCTTTCAGACCCGCCAAGGGCGTGCGCCGGCTCTACAAGAACATGTGCTCATCGCTCTGGAGCCCAGTGAACGCGCCTGGCTACACCAGCGCATCGCCCAGCGCTTTGAACAGATGCTGCACGACGGTCTGCTGGACGAGGTGCGCGCGCTGCGCCGGCGCGGCGACCTGCACGCCGATCTGCCGGCCATGCGCTGCGTGGGCTACCGCCAGGCCTGGGCGCTGCTGCACGAGGCTGGCGATGCCGAGCTGTCCCCGGCACAGACCGAACGCTTGCGCGAGACTGGCATCGCCGCCACCCGGCAACTGGCCAAGCGCCAGCTGACCTGGCTGCGCAGCATGCCCGGGCGCCACACCCTGGCCGCCGACGCAGACCAGGCCCTGGCGCAGCTGATGGCCTGCGTGGCCTCGCACTGGGGTGCGCCATGACACCAGCACCTCTGCAGGTCGAGGGCTTGGCCAAACGCTACGGCGACAACACCGTGTTCGAGAACGTCTCGATGACGGTCAGCGCGGGCGAGTTTGTGGCCATCGTGGGCGACTCGGGCGTGGGCAAGTCCACCCTGCTCAATTGCATGGCCGGCCTGGACCACTGGAGCGCCGGTCAGGTGCGCCTTCAGGGGCAAGACCTCGGACCGCTGCCCGACGACGCACGCGCCCTGCTGCGGCGCCGCCACGTGGGCTTCGTGTTCCAGGCCTTCCATGTACTGCCGCACCTGGACGTGGCCCAAAACGTGGCCCTGCCCCTGATGCTGCTGGGCACGCCCGACCCAGGGCGGGTTCAGGCCATGCTGGAGGCCGTGGGCCTGGCCGGGCTGGAGGCGCGCCTGCCGCAACAGCTCTCGGGCGGCCAGCTCCAGCGCGTGGCGATTGAGCGGGCGCTGGTGCACCGCCCTGGCCTGCTGCTGGCCGATGAGCCCACGGGCAACCTCGACCCAGGCACCGCCCAGCGCGTGATGGATGCGCTCTGCGCGCAAAGCCGGGCCGCCGCTTCTGCCCTGGTGCTGGTCACGCACTCGGAGGCGGCGGCAGCGCGGGCCGACCGCGTTCTGCGCCTCACAGCCGCAGGCATGGCACCGGCCTGACGACGCGGATGCCCGCTCGTCCACCATGACGCTGCTGCCCCTGCTGCGCACCTACGCCTGGCAGGAATTGCGGCACCACCCCTGGCGCACGGCCTCGGCGGTGGCGGCCGTCATGCTCGGGGTGGCCCTGGCCTTTTCGGTGCACCTCATCAACGCCTCGGCGCTGTCGGAGTTCTCACAGGCCAGCCGCGCCATCAACGGCCAGCCCGACCTGGAGCTGCGCGCCCCGCAGGGCATGCTCGATGAAACGCTGTACACCGCCGTGGCGCAGGCCCCGGCCGTGGCCTTGGCCAGCCCCGTGCTGGAGCTGAGCACACAGGCCCTGTCCGGGGACCAAACGGTCGGGCTGCGGGTGCTGGGCGTCGATGCGCTGCGCGTGGCCAGCCTGGCCCCCGCCCTGCTGCCCCGGCTGGACGCCCAGGCCTCACGCCTGGACCTGTTCGCCCCGGGCAGGGTGTTCCTCAATGCGTCGGCACGGCAGAAGTTGCTGGGGCCGGAGATCCTGATGCAAAGCGGCAACGAGCTGGTGCGCGCGCGCGTAGCTGGCACCGTGGCGGCAGACGGGCCACCCCTGGCCGTGATGGACCTGGGCGCCGCCCAGGACCTGTTCCAACAAGGCGGGCGGCTCTCGCGCATTGATGTGCGCCTGCAGCCCGGGGCCGACCGCGCCAGCCTGGAGGCGCAGCTGGCCCTGCCTCCGGGCAGTGTGCAGTGGTCCGAGCCGGGTGATGCCGCCACCCGGGTGAGCCAGATGTCCCGGGCCTACCGCGTCAACCTCACGGTGCTGGCCTTGGTGGCACTGTTTACCGGCGCCTTCCTGGTGTTTTCCGTGCTGTCACTGAGCGTGGCCAAGCGCGCACCGCAGCTGGCGCTGCTGGGGGTGCTGGGCCTGACTGGGCGCGAGCGGCTGCAACTGGTGCTGTGCGAATCGCTGGCCCTGGGACTGCTGGGCAGCGGGCTGGGTCTGGCACTGGGCACCCTGCTGGCCGGCCTGGGCCTGCGCCTGGCCGGCGGCGACCTGGGCGGCGGCTACTTTGCCGGTGTGCAGCCCACACTGCAATGGCACGGCACGGCTGCGCTGGCCTATGGCGCGCTCGGCGTGGCCGCGGCCCTGGCGGGCGGCTGGTGGCCAGCACGGGCGGCGCAAGGCCTGCCACTGGCCCAGACCCTCAAAGGCCTGGGTGGGCGCGGCAGCGCCCACGCACATGGCGCCTGGAGCCTGGCGCTGCTGGCCCTGGCTGGCCTGCTCACGCTGGCACCGCCCGTGGCGGGCATGCCGCTGGCCGCCTACTTGGCGGTGGCGCTGCTGCTGGTGGGCGGCATTGCGGCCCTGCCCGCCTTGATCCGGGTGATGTACGCGCCGCTCAAGCGTCTGCTGGGTGGCCAGCTGCTTCCACTGCTGGCCATTGAGCGCGCCGGGCGCGTGCGCGAGAGTGCGAGCGTGGCCGTCAGCGGCGTGGTCGCGTCACTGAGCCTGGCTGTGGCCATCACCATCATGGTGGCGAGCTTTCGGCAGTCGGTGACCGACTGGCTGGACGTGGTGCTGCCGGCCGACCTGTATGTGCGCAGCGCCACCAGCACGGCCGCAGCCGACACCGTTTATTTCAGCCCGGAAGACGTCGAGGCCCTGCGCAGCCTGCCGGGTGTGGCTCGCCTGGGGAGCCAGCGCGTGAGCTCGGTGCTGCTCGAGGCCGCGCAACCGCCCGTGGCGGTGGTGGCCCGCGAGCTCGGTGATGTGCGCCGCAGCCTGCCCCTGGTGGGCGAGCCCCTGGCCGTGCCACCGGGGGCCATTGCCCTGTATGTGAGCGAGGCGATGGTGACGCTCTATGGCGCGGCGCCGGGCACCGACTTCGCGCGGCTGGCACCGGCGCTGTCCCAGGCGGTGGCACCCGGTGAGCCGGGCCAGCCAGTCCGCTTCTTCGTGGCCGGTGTGTGGCGCGACTATGCCCGGCAGTTCGGCGCCGTCATGATGGACGAGCGCGACTTCGTGCGGCTCACAGGCGACCGGCGCGTCAACGACCTGTCCCTCTGGCTCAGCGACCCTGGCCTCTCAGGCCAGGTGCAGGCCAGCGTGCGGCAGGCGCTGGCCAAAGCGGCCCCCGAGGGCCGCGCACCCTGGCTGGAAATGGCCTCGGCCAGCGAGATCCGCGCCACCTCGCTGCGCATCTTTGACCGCAGCTTCGCCGTCACCTACTGGCTGCAGGCCGTGGCCATTGCCATTGGCCTGTTTGGCGTGGCGGCGAATTTCAGCGCGCAGGTACTGGCGCGGCGCAAGGAGTTCGGACTGCTGGCACACCTGGGGCTCACGCGCCGGCAGGTGCTGACCGTGGTGGCCGGCGAAGGCGCAGCCTGGACCCTGGTGGGCAGCCTTGCCGGTCTGCTGCTGGGCCTGGCCGTGGCCGTGGTGCTGGTGCATGTGGTCAATCCGCAGAGCTTTCACTGGACCATGGACCTGCAAATCCCTTGGGGCAGGCTGGCGCTGCTCAGTGGGGCGGTGATGCTCTCGGGCACGGCCACGGCCTGGCTGGCAGGCCGCTCGGCCGCAGGCCAGGAAGCCGTGCTGGCCGTCAAGGAAGACTGGTGAGCCCAGCAGGGCTTACACCTGCTCACCGCGCATACCCTGCGCACACAAGCGCGTCACGAATGTGCAACGCAAACACCCTAGGATGACACGCTGACTATGAAGCTGGGCCTGCGCCGCAGGACCTGGCCATCCCTGGAGACAAACTGCGTCAAGACCATGGCCTGTCCCGAATACCGCATCGAGCGTCCCCAGCCCCTGCCTGGCGGCCTGCTGCCACCGCAGAACCCGGACGAGCTCTACACCGACCGAAGCCTGGCTGTGGCCGTGGCGGTCAAAAGCCTGAAAGATCCCTCGCGCGAACGTGTGCGCGTGGTGCACATACCCACGGGTGAAGTGGTGTTTCAAACGGCACCGGATGAGACCGGGGTCTGAGCAGGCCGAGCCATGCCCCCAGATGGGCTTGGCAGCGCATAGGCCAGGCTGCGCGCAGACAATGCGGCCATGTCCTCGCCCGTGCCCATGCTCCGCGCCCTGCCGTCTCGCCGCCTCTGCCTGCAGTGGCTGGGCCTGGCCTCGGCTGCGGCCGGCGGCCTACCCACCGCCCAGGCCCTGCCGCCGGCGCGGCTGAGCTTTCCGCGTGACTTCGGCGCGCACCCCGACCGGCGCACCGAGTGGTGGTACATCACGGGCCTGGCGCGCACGGCCGCAGGCCGCGAATTCGGCTTTCAGCTCACCTTTTTCCGCACCCGGGTGGAGGCGGCGCAGGGCATGCAATCGCGCTTTGCCGCTCGGCAACTGGTCTTTGCCCACGCCGCCCTGACTGACCTGGCGGGTGGCCGCCTGCTGCACGACCAGCGCATCGCCCGCGAAGGCTTTGGCTTGGCCCAGGCCTCCAGCCAAGACACCAACCTGCGCCTGGACGGCTGGACCCTCCAGCGCCAAGGCCCCGCCGAACGCAGCACCTATGTGGCCGAGCTGCAGGCGCAGGACTTCGGCATGGCGCTGTCGTTCACCAGCACGCAGCCGGTGCTGCTGCAGGGACAACAAGGCCTCTCGCGCAAGGGCCCAGAGCCCCGCCAGGCCAGCTACTACTACAGCCAGCCGCAGCTTAGCGCCCAGGGCAGCTTGAAGCTGCGCGGCCAAAGCCTTGCCGTGCAGGGGACCGCCTGGCTGGACCATGAATGGAGTGACGACCTCCTGCACCCCGAGGCGCAGGGCTGGGACTGGGTGGGCATGAACCTGGACGACGGCAGTGCCCTGACGGCCTTTCGCCTGCGGCGCCCCGACGGCAGCAGCCTCTGGGACGGCGGCTCCTGGCGCGCGCCGGGCCAGGCGGTGCGCAACTTTGCTGCCGGCAGCGTGCGCTTTGAACCCCAACGCTGGTGGACCAGCCCGCTCACCCAGGCGCGCTACCCCGTGGCCTGGCAACTGAACACACCGGCCGGCCGCTTCATGGTCCATGCACGTCTGGATGACCAGGAACTCGACAGCCGCGCCTCCACGGGCGCTGTCTACTGGGAAGGCCTGAGCGAGCTGCGCGATGCGCAGGGCCGGCGTGTGGGCCAGGGTTACCTGGAAATGACGGGCTACGCCGCGCCGCTGCGCCTGTCCTGAGGCGCTCCGCTCTTCAGCGGGCGAGGTAGCCGCCGTCCACCGGGTAATAGGCCCCAGTGACGAAGGAAGCGCGGTCCGAGGCCAGCCAGAGCACCAATTCGGCCACCTCCTCGGGCCGGCCCAGCCGGCCCACCGGATGCAGGGCCACCAGCGCCTGGTGTGCGGCGGGATCGGCGTCCAGCGGCGCGATCATGGGCGTCTGGATGAAGGCTGGGCCGACGGCATTGATGCGCAGGCCGCGCGCGCCATACTCCAGCGCCGCGCATTGGGTCAGGCCCACCACGCCATGCTTGGCGGCGGTGTAGGCCGGTGCCTGGGCCAGGCCGACCACCCCCAGGATGGAAGCGATGTTGACGATGGCCCCGCCCCCGGTCTGCAGCAAGGCCGGAATCTGGTGCTTCATGCCGTAGAACACGCCGCTTAAGTTGGTGTTGATCACCTGGGCCCAGGCATCGAGCGGGTAGTCGGCGGTAGGCAAAAGCGGTCCGGCCACGCCGGCGTTGTTGCAAGCCACGTCGAGGCGGCCATAGCGCGCGACCGTACGCGACACCAAAGCCCGCCCATGCTCGGCATTGCCCACGTCGGCCGCCTCGAAGAAGGCCTCGCCGCCATTGGCCATGATCTGCGCCACCGTCTCCAAGGCGCCGGCCGGATGCATGTCCGACACGGCGACCCGGGCGCCCTCGCGCGCCATGGCCAGCGCGATGGCCCGTCCAATTCCCGAGCCTGCGCCAGTGACCAGCGCCACCTTGTCCTTGAGCATCATCTGCCGACCTCCTTCTGGCCACCAGACTAGGCCGGCCTGAGGGCCCCGCCTATAGGCCAAGGCCGCAGGCACACGACGGCTGGTCTGCCTGTGCCTGAGTTGAGTTCCAATAAGGACATGGACACACGACCCGAAGCGCGGCTGGAGGCGCTGGAGATCAAGGCCAGCTTCCAGGAGGACATGCTGGAAGAACTCAACAAGGTGGTCGTGCGACAACAGTCGCAGATCGACCTGCTCCAGCGAGAGGTGGCCGAGCTGAGATTGCGCAGTGCCGAGTCTGCTGGCCTTCAAGGCCTGTCGGGCGACGTGGCGGCGCGGGCCCGCGACAACCTGCCGCCGCACTACTGAACACCATGACCAAGACCCTCCAGGACGCCCCCAAGGGCTCACCGCGCTCCCTCACAGGACTGCTGCCTTTTCTGCGGCCCTACCGAGGCCGTATCCTGCTGGCGCTGCTGATGCTCTTGCTGGCGGCCGGTGCCACGCTGCTGTTCCCAGTGGCCCTGCGCAGCCTGATCGATGGCGGCCTGCAGCCTGGCAGCGAAGACACGGGGCTGGCCCGGCACTTTTTCGAGCTCTTTGGCGTGGCGGTGGCCTTGGGCCTGTTTTCGGCCGGGCGCTTTTACATCGTCAGCTGGCTGGGCGAGCGCGTCACCGCCGACCTGCGCCAGGCCGTTTATGCCCATGTGCTGCGACAGAGCCCGGCCTTCTTTGAGGTCACACCCACCGGCGAGGTGCTCTCGCGGCTGACCACCGACACCACGCTGGTGCAGTCGGTGGTGGGCTCATCGCTGAGCATGGGACTGCGCAACACCGTGATGGGCCTGGGCGCGCTGACCATGCTGGTGTGGACCAACCCCTGGGTGATGGTGCAGGTGCTGGGCGTGCTGGTGCTCATCGTGGTGCCGGCGGTGCGCTACGGGCGACGGGTGCGCAAGCTCTCGCGCGCCAGCCAGGACCGCGTGGCCGACGCCAGCGCCATCGGCGCCGAAGTGCTGAACGCCGTGCCGGTGGTGCAGAGCTACACCGCCGAGGTGCGGGAGGCCGCGCGTTTCGAGTCGGCCACGCAGCAAGCCTTCGACGTGGCGGTGCGCCGCACGCGGGCGCGCTCTGTGCTGGTGGCCTTCATCATCATCGCCACCTCGGCGGCGCTGCTGTGGGGCCTGTACCAGGGCACGCAGGCCGTGCTGCGCGGCGAGATCTCAGCCGGCCATCTGGGGCAAACGGTGGTCTACGTGATCATCCTGGCCAGCGCCTTTGCCGTGCTCGGTGAGGTGTATGGCGACCTGCTGCGCGCCGCGGGGGCCACCGAGCGGCTGATGGAGCTGCTGGCCACGCATTCGCCCATCGATTCGCCGGCCTCACCGGACAAGCCGGCCCTGCCCGCAGGCGGCAGCACCTTGAGCTTCGAGGCCGTGGATTTCCACTATCCCTCGCGGCCCACCCAGCAAGCCCTGAGCCGCTTTGAGCTGCAGGCACTGCCCGGGCAGACGATTGCCCTGGTCGGCCCCAGCGGGGCGGGCAAGAGCACGGTATTCCAGCTGCTGCTGCGCTTTTACGACCCCAGCGCCGGGGTGATCCGGATCGATGGCACGCCGATTTCCCGCATGGACCTGCAGGCCCTGCGCCAGCGCATGGCCATCGTGCCGCAGGAGCCGGTGATCTTTTCCTCCAGCGCGCTGGAGAACATCCGCTACGGCCGGCCTGAAGCCACTGATGAGGAGGTGAAGGCCGCCGCCCGCGCCGCCTTCGCAGATGAGTTCATCCAGCGCCTGCCCGAGGGCTACGACACCTTCCTGGGCGAGCGCGGCGTGCGCCTGTCGGGCGGCCAGCGCCAGCGCCTGGCCATTGCCCGGGCCATGCTCAAGAACCCGCCGCTGCTGCTGCTGGACGAGGCCACCTCGGCACTGGACGCCGAGAGCGAGCGCATGGTGCAGGCCGCGCTCGACTCGGCCATGCGCGGGCGCACCACGCTGGTCATCGCCCACCGCCTGGCCACGGTGCAGCGGGCCGATTGCATCCTGGTGCTCGACCACGGCCGCCTCATCGAGCAGGGCAGCCATGCCGAGCTGGTGGCGCGTGGCGGCATGTACGCGCGCCTGGCTGCCCTGCAGTTCAACGCCTGAAAGCGCCCGGCTCAGCCAGAATGCCGCGGGGCAGGCAGAATCGAGCCGGCCTTGAAGGCCTCGTCATTTCAAAACTCCCGGAGACGCCATGCTGTTCCCCACCACCATCGTCGGCAGTTATCCCCAGCCCGACTGGCTCATCGATCGCCAAAAACTCGCGGGGCGCTTTCCGCCGCGCGTGCGGGCCAAGGAGCTCTGGCGGGTGGCCGAGCCCTATCTGCAGCAGGCCATGGACGACGCCACCGTGCTGGCCATCCGGGCCCAGGAAGAAGCTGGGCTGGACATCATCACCGACGGCGAGATCCGGCGTGAGAGCTACTCCAACCGCATCGCCACGGCGCTGGACGGGGTGGACATCGACAACCCTGGTACGGCGCTGGACCGCTCGGGCCACCCCAATCCGGTGCCGCGCATCGTGGGCAAGGTGCGGCGCCTGCGGCCTATCGAGGTCGAGGACCTGATCTTCTTGAAGAAACACACCACGCGCCAGGTCAAGATCACGGTGCCTGGCCCCTTCACCATGCTGCAGCAGGCGCAGAACGATTTTTACGCCTCCGAGGAAGAGGCGGCCATGGACTATGCGGTGGCCATCAACGAGGAGATCAAGGACCTGTTTGCCCACGGCGCCGACGTGGTGCAGATCGACGAGCCCTACATGCAGGCCCGCCCCGAAAAGGCCCGGCAATACGGCATCCGGGCGCTCAACAGGGCTCTGGAGGGTGTGCGCGGCGCGACCGCGGTCCACATCTGCTTTGGCTATGCGGCCGTCATCCATGCCCGCCCGAGCGGCTACAACTTCCTGTCCGAACTCGCAAACTGCAGCTGCCAGCAGATCTCGATCGAGACGGCCCAGTCCAACCTCGACTGCGCGGTGCTGCAGAGCCTGCCGGGCAAGCAGATCATGGTCGGTTGCCTGAACCTGGAGGACCCTGCGATCGAGTCCCCGGTGGTGGTGGCCTCGCGGGTCAAACGGGCGCTGCAGTACCTCAAGCCCGAGCAGGTGATCCTGGCGCCCGACTGCGGCATGAAGTACCTGCCGCGCGAGGTGGCCGACGGCAAGCTGCGGGCCATGACCGAAGCGGCCCAGATCCTGCGGGCGGAATACAGCCGCTGACCAGCATCGGGCGCCGCTGATCTGAGCCGATCAGCGGCCGGTTTGTCGTGCATGGCGGACAGCGATTCAGGCCCCGGCGGCCTGGTTCGGTGCTCTGCACTCTGCCTAAGCTGGGGGCACCTCCACCCCCTGCGAGCCGCCCATGCCTGCCCCGCTCCCTGCCCCGCTGCCTGCCGCCACCTGGCCGGCGCACAGCCTGCCCTCCTACCTGAACCCGGCCGCGCTGGGCTCATGGGGCGACTACCTGCAGCAGGTGGACCGCGTCATCCCCTACCTGGGCCCCTTGAGCCGATGGGCCGAAACTCTCAAAAGGCCCAAGCGCATCCTGGTGGTCGACGTGCCCATCCATCGGGATGACGGACGGGTGGCGCACTTCGAGGGCTACCGGGTCCAGCACAACGTCTCGCGCGGGCCGGGCAAGGGGGGCGTGCGTTTTCACCAGGAGGTGACGCTGCCGGAGGTGATGGCGCTGGCGGGGTGGATGTCCATCAAGACCGCGGCCGTGAACCTGCCCTTTGGCGGCGCCAAGGGCGGCGTGCGGGTCGACCCTCGGACCGTCTCGACCGCGGAGCTCGAGCGCATCACCCGGCGCTACACCAGCGAGCTCGGCCTGCTGCTGGGGCCGCACAAGGACATTCCCGCGCCCGACCTCAACACCAACGAACAGGTCATGGCCTGGATGATGGACACCTACTCCATGAACGTGGGCGTCACCACCACGGGCGTGGTCACCGGCAAACCGGTGGACCTGGGCGGCTCGCTGGGCCGGCGCGAGGCCACGGGCCGCGGCGTCTTCACCGTGGCCGTGGAGGCGGCGCGCCACCTGGGTCTGCCCATCGAAGGCGCGCGGGTGGCGGTGCAGGGCTTTGGCAACGTGGGCAGCGTCTCGGCCAAGCTGCTGGCACAGGCCGGCGCCCGCGTGGTGGCGGTACAGGACCAGGACACCACGCTCTACCGGGAGGCGGGGCTGGACCTTCCCGCGCTACTCCAGCATGCGGCCACGAACGGCGACATCGCAGGCTACGCCGGCGCGGAGCCGATCAGCCAGGAGGCCTTCTGGGACGTGGAGTCAGACATTCTTATTCCGGCGGCGATGGAGCAGCAGATCACCGAGGCCCGTGCCGGGCGCATCCACACGCGCCTGGTGGTCGAGGGCGCCAACGGCCCAACCACGCCGGCAGCCGATGACCTGCTGGCCGAGCGCGACATCCTGGTGGTGCCCGACGTCATTGCCAACGCCGGCGGCGTGACCGTGAGCTACTTTGAATGGGTGCAGGATTTCTCCAGCTTCTTCTGGAGCGAGGACGAGATCAACCAGCGTCTGGTGCGCCTGATGCGCGAAGCCTTTGCCACCGTGTGGGCCGTGGCACAGGAGCGGCAGGTGAGCCTGCGCACGGCCACCTTCATCGTGGCCTGCCAGCGCATTCTGCACACGCGGCAGCTGCGGGGCTTGTACCCCTGAGACGATGGCGTTTGCGGGTGATCGCCCAGGGACTGGGCTCCTACAGCGGGAAGGCTGATCGCCCAGGGACTGGGGGCCTACTGGAGGGGTTCGTTCAGGGAGTCTGGCAAGGGCAGCACGGTGATGCCTTCTTCCAGCAGCTCGACCGCTTCCTTGGCCGAGGTGCGGCCACGGATGCCGCGCTCTTCGGTTTCGCCATAGTGCATCTGGCGGGCGACTTCGGCAAAGCGCTCACCCACGTCCTCGGTGCGGGCCACCGCCTCGCGCATGACCTTCATCCAGGCGGCCTGGAGGTGCGGGTCGGCCATGACGGCTGGCAGCCCCGCCTCGGCGGTGGGGGCCGGGGTCGAGGCCGTTGGGGCCACGGGTGCGGGCGACGCCCCGAGGTTCAGGCGCGGGGCACTGAGCTGCTTGTCCACTGAAGCGTCACCGCACAGGGGACAGCTCACGAGGCCGCGCTCGCGCTGGCTCTGAAAGTCGTCCTCGGACGCGAACCAGCCCTCGAAGACATGCTGCTGCGTGCATTTGAGGTCCAGGACTTTCATGGGGGCGATTATCCGCCGGGGCGCGAGACCCCGCGCAACGCTGGTCAGACGCGGTCGGTCCAGGTCAGCGGCCACAGGCCAGACCGCAGGTTCTGGGCCCACAGCAGGCAGCTCAGGGTCTTGCCGTCGGTGAGGTGTCCATCGCGCGACCAGGCCAGCAGCTCCTCCAGGCTGGCCGGGAAGACGTCGAGGAACTCACCCTGGTCGAGCTTGGGTGCCCCGGCCTCCAGGCCGCGGGCAAAGAAGATGTGGATCACTTCGGTGGAGTAAGAGATCACCGGATGCATGGGTCCGGCGTAGGCCCACTCGCGCGCCTGGTAGCCCGTCTCTTCCCGCAGCTCGCGCTGGGCGCAGGCCAGCAGGTCCTCGCCGGCATCGAGCTTGCCGGCGGGAAACTCGATGAAGGCCCGGTGCAGGGGGTAGCGCCACTGGCGCTCGAGCACGTAGCGGCCATCGGGCAGTTCGGCGACGATCACCACTGCACCGGGATGGCGAACGTACTCACGGGATGCCTGACTGCCATCGGGCAGGCGCACCTGGTCGCGCAAGGCGTGGAGAAAGTTCCCGCGCAGGAGCTCCTGGCTCGAGAGCGTCTCTTCCTTCAGATGCTCCGCCGGTCCCGGGAGCTGGCTCATGGGGTCGGCCACTCAGTGGCGCTTGTACAGGTAGCGGTAGACGAAGCCGGGAAAAGCCAGCGTGATGAACAGCGCCGCCGTGATCGCATAGAACTCCCAGCCCTGCGGCGTGTTCTTACCCAGGTATTGTTCCAGGGCCATGGCGATGACGCCGACCACCAGGTAAGCCAGCACCATCTCAGCCAGGCGCCAGGCCAGGGACTTGCCCTGTGCCAGGCGACGCACGAAGAAAAGGCGTTCGGTAAAAAAGGGCAGATTGGCGGCCACCAGTGCAAGCACGATGAGCAGCCAGGCCAGGGAAGAAGAGGTCATCATGGTGGCCAGTGCCTCAGGTACCCAGGGACTTGACGAGGCTGTCTATGGATTGTGCGCACAGCGTCATCAGGCCGCCGGGCAGCAGGCCCAGCACCAGCACCAGGGCGCCATTGAGACTGAGCACCACACGCACGTCCTTGTCCGCCTCGATGGTGGCCGGCACATGGGCGGGGGGCGCATCGAAATACATGACCTTGACCACGCGCAGGTAGTAGAAGGCGCCAATCAGCGACACCAGTACGGCGAAGATGGCCAGAATCATGTGGGAGGTCTGCTGCGAAGCCAGCAGGGTCTCCAGCACGGACAGCTTGGCATAAAAGCCCACCAGCGGCGGCACACCGGCCAGCGAGAACATGCCCACGGCCATGACACCTGCATAAAGCGGGCTGCGCTGGTTCAAGCCAGCGAGGTCGCCAATCTCTTCGGACTCGAAGCCTTCACGCGCCAGCAGCATGATCACGCCGAACACGGCCAGCGTGGTGAGCACGTAGGTGACGGCATAGAACATGGCTGCGCTGTAGGCAGACTGGACATTAATCATGTCACCGCCCACCACCCCGGCCACCATGGCCAGGAGCAGGAAACCCATCTGCGAGATGGTGGAGAAAGCGAGCATGCGCTTGAGGTTGGTCTGTGCGATGGCCGCCAGGTTGCCTACCAAGAGCGATGCCACGGCCAACACGGTGAGCATCTGCTGCCAGTCAATGGCCAGGGGCAGCAGGCCCTGCACCAGAATGCGCATGAGGATGGCAAAGGCCGCCAGTTGCGGCGCGGCACCGATGGCCAGGGTCACGGCCGTGGGTGCGCCGTGGTAGACATCGGGCAGCCACATGTGGAAAGGCACGGCACCGAGCTTGAAGGCCAGGCCCGCGACCACAAACACCAGGCCGAAGACCAGCACCTGGTGCTTGACCTCCCGGCTGATGATGGCCCTGAACACCTCGCCCACGTCCAGGCTGCCGGTGGCGCCGTAGATCATGGACAGGCCATACAGCAAGAAGCCCGAAGCCAGTGCACCCAGCACGAAGTACTTCATGGCCGCCTCGGTGGCGGTGGCATGGTCGCGCCGCAAGGCCACCAGGGCGTAGCTCGAGAGGGTCATCATCTCCAGGCCCATGTAGAGCACCAGGAAGTTGTGGCCCGAGATCATGATGAAGGCGCCCAGCAGCGAGAAGAGGCTGAGCGTGAAGAACTCGCCGCCGCGCAGCATGCCGCGGTCGGCCGCGTAGGGCCGGCCATAGACCACCGTGGCCATCAAGGCAATGGCGGCAAAGCACTTGAGCCAATTGCCCATGGGCTCACTCACCACCATGGTGCCGAAGGCGTAGATCGTCTGGCCGCCTGCAGCCTGGCTGGCGGTGACCACCGCCACCCAGCCCAGGGTGAGCAAGGTGAGCACATAGGTGGTGGTGCGTCGGGCGCTGGTGACGCCCAGGTCCACGAGCAGGATCACGCAGGCCATCACCAAGAGGATCAGTTCAGGGTAGATCGCAAGCCAGCTGAGTGTGTCAATCATGGGAAATCTTGAGGGTGTGTTCGCGGAGACGGAGCGTCAGTTCAGCTTGGACAGGGCCACGTGCTTGAGCAGGTCGGCCACCGAGGCGTCCATCACGTCGGTGAAGGGCTTGGGAAACAGGCCCATGTAGAGCACAGCCGCTGCCAGCAGCGAGAGCATGACGATCTCGCGGCCGTTGATGTCCTGGAGGGTTCGGACCTCGTCCTTGGTGACCGGGCCCAGGTAAACGCGCTTGAACATCCAGAGGGTGTAGGCAGCGCCGAAGATCAGCGCAGAAGCCGCCGCCGCGCCCACCCAGAAGTTGGCCTTGATGGCTGCCAGGATGACCATCCACTCGCCCACGAAGCCAGCGGTGCCCGGCAGACCGCAGTTGGCCATGGCAAACAAGAGAGCAAAGGCCGCAAACTTGGGCATGGTGTTGACCACGCCGCCATAGCTGTCGATCTGGCGCGAATGCACGCGGTCGTAGAGCACACCGATGCACAGGAACATGGCGCCGGATACAAAGCCGTGGGCGATCATCTGCACGATGCCGCCGGCCACACCCAGGTCATTGAAGACGAAAAAGCCCAGGGTCACGAAGCCCATGTGGGCCACCGACGAATAGGCCACCAGCTTTTTCATGTCCTGCTGCACCAAGGCCACCAGGCCCACGTAAACCACCGCCACCAGGGAAAGAGCGATCATCAACCAGGCCCATTCGCGGGAAGCGTCAGGGGCGATCGGCATGGAAAAACGCAGGAAGCCGTAGGCGCCGAGCTTGAGCATGATGGCCGCCAGCACCGCTGAGCCACCGGTGGGAGCCTCCACGTGCACGTCAGGCAGCCAGGTGTGCACGGGCCACATGGGCACCTTCACGGCAAAGGCCGCGAAGAAGGCGAAGAACAGCAGGGTCTGCGCGTTCATGCCCAGGGGCAGCTGGTGCCAGGTGGCAAGGTCAAAACTGCCGCCCGACTCGCGGTACAGATAGACCAGGGCCACGAGCATGAGCAGCGAGCCCAGCAGGGTGTAGAGGAAGAACTTGAAGGCCGCGTAGATCTTGTTCGGCCCACCCCAGATGCCGATGATCAGGTACATCGGGATCAGCGTGGCTTCGAAGAACACGAAGAACAGCATGGCATCAAGCGCCGAAAACACGCCGATCATCAGGCCGCTGAGGATGAGGAAGGCACCCATGTACTGGTTAACGCGCTCCTCAATCACCTCCCAGGCCGAAATCACCACCACCAGCGTGATGAAGGCCGTCAGCAGCACGAACCAGAAGGAAATACCGTCCAGGCCGAGGTGGTAGTTGATGTTGAAGCGCGAAATCCAGGAGGCCTTCTCAACGAACTGCATCGCCGAGGTGTCGTACTGGAAGCCGCCATACAAGGGCAAGGTCACCAGCAGGCTGATGAAGGCGCCAGCCAGCGCAAACCAGCGCACAGCCTTGGCATGCTCATCCCGACCGATGGCCAGAAGGATGGTTCCGAAAACGATTGGCGTCCAGATCGCCAGGCTCAGCAAACCCATGTGGTCCCTCTTCTTCTTTTATTTGTTGAGCCAGACGAAGTACGTCATCAGCACAAAGACGCCGATGATCATCGCCAGGGCGTAGTGGTAGATGTAGCCCGATTGGACTCGGCGCACGACGCTCGAGAACCAGCCGACCAGCTTCCAGGAGCCGTTAACCACAGCACCGTCAATGAGGGCTTGGTCACCCACTTTCCAGAGGCCCAGGCCCAAGCCGCGTGCACCACGCGCCAGCACGTTCTCGTTGAACCAGTCCATGTAGTACTTGTTCTCGAGCAGGGTGTGCAGAGGACGGAAGGCGCGCTGGATGGCCGCCGGGATGGCTGGGTTGACCATGTAGAAATACCAGGCCAGCACCACGCCGGCCAGAGCCAGCCAGAAGGGCATGGTGCTCAGGCCGTGCACGGCCATGGCCATCGGGCCGTGGAAGGCCTCGTTCAGCTCCTTGATGGCCGGATGAAGCTGGGTGTTGACGACGATGGCGTCCTTGAAGAAGGCGCCATGCACCAGCGGCTCGAGCGTGAAGTAACCCACGATCACCGAAGGAATGGCCAGCAGGATCAGGGGCAGCGTGACCACCCACGGCGACTCGTGTGGTTTGGCATCGTGGCCGTGGCCGTGGCCATGGCCGTGGTCATCGTGATGGGCGTCAGGATTTTGGTCGTAGCGTTCCTTGCCATGGAAGACCAGGAAGTACATGCGGAAGGAATAAAAGGCGGTGACGAACACCCCAGCCAGCACCGCGAAATTGGCAAAGCCAGTGGCCGGCAGATTGCTCGCGTGCACTGCCTCGATGATGCTGTCCTTGGAGAAAAAGCCTGAGAACAGGGGCGTGCCGATGAGTGCGAGCGAGCCCAGCAGCGAGGTGATCCAGGTGATCGGCATGTACTTGCGCACACCGCCCATCCAGCGAATGTCCTGGTTGTGGTGCAGACCCATGATGACCGAGCCGGCGCCCAGGAAAAGCAGTGCCTTAAAGAAGGCGTGGGTCATGAGGTGGAACACGGCCACCGAGTAGGCCGAGGCGCCCAGGGCCACGGTCATGTAGCCCAGCTGCGAGAGCGTGGAGTAGGCCACCACGCGCTTGATGTCGTTCTGGATGATGCCCAGAAAGCCCATGAACAGCGCCGTGATGGCGCCGATCACCATGATGAAGTTCAGGGCCGTGTCGCTCAGCTCGAAGATCGGCGACATGCGGGCGACCATGAAGATACCGGCCGTCACCATCGTGGCGGCGTGGATCAGCGCGGAAATGGGGGTCGGGCCTTCCATGGAGTCAGGCAGCCAGACGTGCAGCGGGAACTGGGCCGACTTGCCCATGGCACCGATGAACAAACAGATGCAGATCACGGTCACCAACATCCAATCGGTACCGGGGAAGCTCAGCGCGCCCAGCTCACCCGCCTTGGCAAAGGCCTCGGTGTAATTGAGCGTGCCGGCATAGGCAGCAATGAGGCCAATGCCCAGGATGAAGCCGAAATCACCCACCCGGTTGACCAGGAAGGCCTTCATGTTGGCGAATATGGCTGTGGGCTTGTTGAACCAGAAGCCGATCAGCAGGTAGGAAACCAGACCCACCGCCTCCCAACCGAAGAAGAGCTGCAGCATGTTGTTGCTCATCACGAGCATCAGCATGGAGAAGGTGAAGAGCGAGATGTAGGCAAAGAAACGGTTGTAGCCCTCGTCTTCCTTCATATAGCCGATGGTGTAGAGGTGCACCATGAGCGAGACAAAGGTGACCACCACCATCATCATGGCCGTCAGGCCGTCGACCAGAAAACCAATCTCCATCTTCAGGCCGCCCACCACCATCCAGGTGTAGAGCGTCTCGTTAAAGCGTGCGCCGTCCATGGCCACGGCCTGCAGGGTCATGGCCGAGAGCACGAACGACACCAGCACGCCCAGGATGGTCAGGCTGTGGCTGAGCTTGCGACCGATGCGGTTGCCGCCAAGGGCCGTCCCGAAGACACCGGCCAGCAGCGAGCCGACCAGCGGTGCCAGCGGCACGGCCAGCAAGGTGGAAGCAGAAAGGGTTTGACTCATCTTGATCTTCTTGGGCTCAGGAGGTTCTCGGGGGCTTCTCGCCTGCTGTCTTGGGTGATGGCCAGGGCGCTCTCAGCCCTGCAGGGTGTTCAGCTCGTCGACGTTGATGCTGGACTTGTTGCGGAACAGCAGCACCAGGATGGCCAGGCCGATGGCGGACTCGGCGGCCGCCACGGTGAGAATGAAGAACACGAAGATCTGGCCGGCCATGTCATTGAGGAAATACGAGAAGGCCACGAAATTCATGTTCACGGCCAGCAGCATCAGCTCGATGGCCATGAGCAGGACGATGAGGTTCTTGCGGTTCAGGAAGATGCCAATCACGGAGAGGGCAAACAGCATCGCCCCGAGGGACAGGTAGTGGCCGAGCGAAATCATGCCTGGGTCTCCTCGGCCGCAGCCGCTTTCGGCGCGGCTTGCTGCGCGCTGGGATTGACCTTGACCAGACGCACGCGCTCGCTGCGCTTGACGCGGATTTGGTCAGACGGGTCGATGTACTTGGAGTCTTTGCGCTCGCGCAGGGTCAGCGCAATGGCCGCAATGATGGCCACCAGCAGCACCACGGCGGCGGCCTGCAAAGGAAAGAGGTACTGGGTATAGAGAACCTTGCCCAGCTCCTTGGTGTTGGACACCTCGGCGCCTGCAGACAGCGCGCCCGGCTGCTCGGTGATGCGAAAGCCACCCATCAGCACCGCCGCCATTTCGAGCGCCACCAAGGTGCCGATGCCGGCAGCCAGAGGAAAGTGCCGCCAGAAGCCCTTGCGCATGCTGTCGATGTTGATGTCCAGCATCATCACCACGAACAGGAAAAGCACCATCACGGCGCCCACATACACCAGCACCAGCGTGATGGCCAGGAACTCTGCCTTGAGCAGCAACCACAGGGCCGAGGCCTGGAAGAAGGCCAGCACCAGGTACAGCGCCGCGTGCACGGGGTTGCGCGCCGTGACCACCCGAAAGGCTGCGAACAGCAGCACGGCGGCAAAGAGATAGAACAGGGCTGATTTAACGTCCATGGGTCTGGATTCTTTCTGGGACCGCCCGCAGCTGCGGGCTGAGGGTCAGCGGTATTTGGCGTCGGCGGCCTTGTTGGCTGCGATCTCGGCTTCGTAGCGATCACCCACAGCCAGAAGCATGTCTTTGGTGAAGTAGAGGTCGCCGCGTTTTTCGCCGTGGTACTCAAGGATGTGCGTCTCGACGATGGAGTCCACCGGGCAGCTTTCTTCGCAGAAGCCGCAGAAGATGCACTTGGTCAGGTCGATGTCGTAGCGGGTGGTGCGGCGGCTGCCGTCCTCGCGCACATCCGATTCGATGGTGATGGCCAGCGCCGGGCAGACGGCCTCGCAGAGCTTGCAGGCAATGCAGCGCTCTTCGCCGTTTTCATAACGGCGCAGGGCATGCAGACCGCGAAAGCGCGGCGACTGCGGCGTCTTTTCCTCGGGAAACTGCACCGTGATCTTGCGGCTGAACATGTACTTGCCGGTCAGGGCCATGCCCTTGAGCAGCTCGGTCAGCATGAAGCTCGACAGGAAGTCCTTCAGCGAGAAGGACGAGGGACGAGAAATGGCCTGAGTCGTCATAGCCGTCATTTCCAGATGTTCAGAGGCGTCTGCATCCAGACGGCCACCACCACCAGCCACACCCGGCTGACTGGAATGCAGGACTTCCAGCCCCGACGCATGATCTGGTCATAACGGAAGCGGGGAAAGGTCGCGCGCACCCAGAGGAACATGGTGACCACGACGAAGGTTTTCAGGCCCAGCCAGATCCAGCCCGGAATGAAGCCCAGAGCCTCAACCGGGGGCAGCCAGCCACCGAGGAACATGATCACGCACAGGATGGAGACCAGGAGCATGTTGGCGTATTCGGCCAGGAAAAACATGGCAAAGGCCATGCCCGAGTACTCCACCATGTGGCCCGCCACGA
>CANGYC010000009.1 GCA_947457975.1 Comamonadaceae bacterium
GACACCGGCAGCCGGATGGACGAGGTGATCTTTGAAGAGTTCAAGGGAACCGGCAACTGCGAGATCCACCTGGACCGGCGCCTCTATGAAAAGCGCGTGTTCCCGGCCATCAACCTCAACCGCAGCGGCACCCGCAAGGAAGAGTTGCTGCTGGCGCCTGAGATCCTGCAGAAGTCGCGCATCCTGCGCCAGTTCATGTACAACATGGACGAGATCGAGTCCATGGAGCTGATGCTCAAGAACATGAAGGCCACGAAGAACAACCACGAGTTCTTCGACATGATGCGCCGCGGCGGCTGAGCCCGGCGCAGCACCCCCGAAAAATGCGATAATCGCAGGCTTTTGGCGGAAAGTGTCCGGGATGGGCCCGGATGGCTGCCGCAGCTGACAAGGAAAGACCATGAAAGAAGGCATTCACCCCAACTACCGCGAAGTGTGCTTCCTGGACATGTCCAACAACTTCAAGTTCGTGACCCGTTCCTGCGTGAACACCAAGGAAATGGTCAAGATGGACGACGGCCGCGAGCTGCCCCTGTTCAAGCTCGACACCTCGAGCGAATCGCACCCCTTCTACACCGGCACCCAGAAGTCCGTGGACAACATGGGCGGCCGCGTCGAGCGCTTCCGCAACCGTTTCGGCAAGACCGCCACGGCCAAGTAAGCTGCAGCGCCCTGCGCTTTTCACGCATGACGCACAAAGCAGCCTGACCCCAGGCTGCTTTTTTTTCGCCCGTACCCCTCCCAGCCCTTGAACCAGCCCTCCCCCGCCATCGTCGCCAGGTCAGCCGCCATGCGCCTGCCTCGCCTGGCCCTGCTGCTGTTTTGCGCGGCTTACGTGTTGCCCGGCTTCCTGGGACGCGATCCTTGGAAGACGGTGGACGTGCTGGCCTTCGGCACCATGCAGGAACTGGTGCTGGGCCTGGCGCCCTGGCTGGCGCCGCAGGTCATGGCCCAGAACGGCGGCTTCGACAGCCTGTTGCCTTTCTGGCTGGGCGCCGCTGCCATGAAGGCCTTGCCCTTTCTGGATGCGGCCCTAGCGGCACGCCTGCCCTTCATCGGCCTGCTCATCCTGGCGCTGGCATGCACCTGGTATGCCATCTACCACCTGGCCCGCAGCCCGCTGGCGCAGCCTGTGGCCTTCGCTTTTGGCGGTGAGGCCGACCCGCAGGACTACGCTCGGGCCCTGGCCGACGCGGGCCTGCTGGCGCTGATCGCCTGCCTGGGCCTGGCCCAGCTGTCTCACGAAACCACGCCCGCCCTGGCGCAGCTGGCCTTCACCGCCTTGCTGCTCTACGGCTTGGCCGAGCAACCGGTACAACGCCACCCCTGGCGCACCCGGCTGACGGTGGTGGCAGGCTTGGCAGGGCTGGCCCTCAGTGGTGCGCCCACCATCGCCCTGCTCTTCGGCCTGGGCGCCATCCTGGTCGACAAGCTTGACCGGGGCCGCACCGAACCGGCAGGCGACCTGAATGCCTGGCTGGCGCAGGTGCTGCTCGCCACCTTGGGCGCCGTGGCCCTGGCCTGGGCGCTGGACCTGTGGCACTGGCGGCTCGATGTGTCTGAGTGGGGCCGCGTGGCCAGCCAGAAATCCGATGGCGCCCTGTTTCGCCTCTTCGTCTGGTTCATGTGGCCGGCCTGGCCGCTGGCTCTATGGACGCTGTGGCGCTGGCGCCGGCAGCTCATCAGCCGACACGTGGCCCTGCCCTTGTGGTTCGTCGCCGTGGTGATGGTGTCCACCTTGCTGACCACCGCGTCCGACAGGGGTCTGTTGCTGGCCCTGCCGCCACTGGCAGCACTGGCGGCCTTTGCCCTGCCCACGCTCAAGCGCAGCGTGGCCTCGCTCATCGACTGGTTCACGCTGATTTTCTTCAGTGTCTGCGGCATCGCCATCTGGGTGGTGTGGATCGCACTGCAGACCGGCGTGCCGCGCCAGCCAGCAGCCAACGTGGCCCGGCTGCTGCCCGGCTTCGAGCCTGTTTTCTCGCTCGGCGCCCTGCTGGTGGCGCTGGCAGCCACGCTGGCCTGGGGATGGCTGGTCTTTTGGCGCACCGGCCGCCATCGCGCGGCGCTGTGGAAGTCCCTGGTGCTGCCAGCTGCAGGCACCACGCTGTGCTGGCTGCTGCTGATGAGCCTGTGGCTGCCTCTCCTGAATTACGGCCGCAGCTACGCGCCTGCGGTGCAGCAACTGCTGACCGTCATTGACAAGCCATCCTGCGTGGCCACGCTCGGCCTGTCCACTGCCCAGAGCGCAGCCCTGCGTTACCACGGCGGCCTCCAGCTCGAGCCGCTGCGGGCCGGCCCCTCGGCCTGCCCCTTCCTGGTGGTCGACCCTGGTGCGCTGAACGAGCTCAAGAAGCTGCCGGGCTGGACGCCCGTCAAAGGGGTTCGCCGCCCGACCGATAAAAACGACGACATGCTGATTTATCGCCGCCAAACAGCGACCCCGGCGCCTGCCCGTGAGTGAACTCAAGATCCTGGGCCGCCACACCTCCACGGTGCTGGTAGGCCAGCTGGCCATCATGGCCTTCGGCGTGGCCGACACCGTGATTGCCGGCCGCCACAGCGACGCCGCCCTGGCCGCGCTGTCGGTGGGGTCGGCCATCTACATCAGCGTCTATGTGGCGCTGATCGGCATCATCCAGGCCCTGCTGCCCATCTGGGCTGAGATGCGCGGAGCCCGTCGTGAACATGAGCTCGGGGCCTCCCTGCGCCAAAGTCTCTACCTGTGCGCCGTCATCACGGTCGCTGGTATGGCCCTGCTGCTGTCGCCCGGCGCCCTGCTGGACTGGGCCCAGGTGCCGGCAGCCATGCTGGACGAGGTGGAGCAATACCTCGCGGTGTTGGCCCTGGCCTTTCCAGCGGCTTTGCTGTTCCGCGTGTACAGCACGCTGAACCAGGCCCTGGGCCGGCCGCTGCTGGTGACCTGGCTGCAACTGCTGGCACTAGCAGTCAAAGTGCCACTGTCGGTCTGGCTGGTGGGCGGTGGTGCAGGCATGCCCGCGCTGGGCGCGGCCGGCTGCGCCTGGGCCACCTTGGTGGTGAACTTTCTTCTGCTGGGCATGGCCGTGCTGCTGCTGCGCACCAGCACGCTCTATCTGCCGCTAGGCCTCTGGGCCCGCATGGAAGCGCCCGACTGGCGGCGCATCGGCGAGTTCCTGCGTCTGGGTCTGCCGGGCGGGCTGTCCTACATGGTGGAGGTGACCTCTTTCACCCTGATGGCAGTGTTCATCGCCCGCATGGGCGTCACAGCCGCGGCCAGCCACCAGATCGCCGCTAGCATGAGTGCCGTGCTCTACATGGTGCCGCTGTCGCTGTCGATTGCGGCGAGCGCGCGTGTGTCGTACTGGATCGGCCGAGGCGAGCCGGCACAGGCCAGGCATCTGGTGCTGCTGGGCATGGGTCTGGCAGGCGCGTGCGCGCTGGGCCTGGCGGCCCTGGTGGCTGTGCTGCACAGCGTCATTGCCAGCGCCTACTCCAACAACCCCGAGGTGGTGGCGGTCGCCAGCATGCTGCTGCTGTGGGTGAGCCTGTACCACGTGGCCGACGCCATCCAGGCCCTGTGCGCCTTTTTGCTGCGATGCTACCGCATCAGCCTGTTGCCGCTGGCGATCTACAGCGTGGTGCTGTGGGGCATGGGCCTGGCCGGCGGCTATTGGCTGGCCTACATCGGCGGCGACGTGGGCCGCTGGCATCTGCCGGCCATGGGATCAGCCGCCAGTTTCTGGATGGCCGCCACACTGGCGCTGGCCCTGGTGGCGCTGTGCTTCATGGCCCTGCTGTGGCGCGCCGTGCGCCTGAGCCTTAAGCCGACGTAAGTTCCTCACTGGCTGCCCGAACCCGCACACGCAGGGGCGGGAACTCGATAGCAAATCGCGCACCCTGGCCGAGCTGACTCTGGATACGCAGCTCCGCGCCGTGCCGCTGCACCACATGCTTGACGATGGCCAAGCCCAGGCCAGTGCCACCGGTCTCGCGCGAGCGGCTGCGGTCGACGCGGTAGAAGCGCTCGGTCAGGCGCGGCAGGTGCTCGGGCGCGATGCCCGGGCCGCTGTCTTGCACCGAAAACTCGCCTCGCCCATCGGGCAGCACCGTCCAGCGCACCAGGATTCGGCCGGGCGCAGGCGTGTATCGCACGGCATTGGTCACAAGGTTGGACAAGGCACTTTGCAGTTCCGAGGGCGCACCGCACAGCACGTGATCACCTTCACGGACAAATTCGATGGCGTGGCCTGACGACGCGAGCTGCGCCGACAGCATGCGCGCCTCGTGTTCGCATTGGGTCATCAAGAGCGCCAGGCTCACCTCGTCTTGCGCGCCAGGCAGGGGGGTGCCCTCCAGGCGCGACAAGGACAGCAGGTCATTGACCAAGGTCTGCATGCGCTGAGACTGATGGGCCATCAGGGCCAGGTACTGCTGACGCTGCGTCTCGTCCAGAGGCAAGGTCTGCAGCGTCTCCACGAAGCCGGCCAGCACCGTCAGCGGGGTGCGTATCTCATGCGAAACGTTGGCCACGAAGTCGCGGCGCATGGCCTCGGCTTGCTCCAGGAGGGTGACATCGCGCGAGAGCATCATGCGCCGGCCCTGGCCATAGGGATGCAGCTGCACCGACAGGCGCACCGGCCGCATGGCCGTGCTCTGGCTGCCCGTGACCACCACGGGGCGGGCATAGTCGCCGGCGGCCACGTAGGCCGTAAAAGCCGGGTCGCGCACCAGATTCACAGCGTACTGCTGAAGATCGCGCTGGACATCGAGCCCGTAGTGCTGAGAAGACATCAGGTTGCACCACTCGATCCGCCCTTCGGCATCGAGCAACACTAAACCATTGGGCGAGGCCTGCATGGCCGCCAGGGTTTCATCCAGGCGAGCCTGGCTCTCCTTTCGGGCCCGCAATTGGGCTCGCAGCATGCGGCGCACTCGCTCGGCGAGCTCGCTGTACCAGCCCTTCGCAGGCGCAGAGACCGTGACCGCCTCCTCGCCCAAATCCTGGTCGGCCAATTGCAAGGCGCGCAGCCAGATTTCGAGCCTGGCCAGCCGCATGGAATCCTGCAACAACCACAAGGCACCGCCTGCGATCACGCCCAACAGGGCACCCGTCGCCCCGCCCAGCCAGACACCGGCCAGCGCACCGACAAGGGAAAAGACAGCCCAGGACAGCCAGCGAAGGAACATTCGTTTTAGACGACCTGCGCACCCGAGGCGCTGAGGCGGTAGCCGGCGCCGCGCACGGTCTCGATCATCCTCGCGGCCTCTCCCAGGCTCTCTCGCAGGCGCTTGACATGCACGTCCACCGTGCGTTCCTCGATGTACACCTGATCACCCCACACACGGTCGAGCAAGGCGCTGCGGCTGTGCACCCGCTCGGCATGCTTCATGAAATAGTGCAGCAGCTTGAATTCGGTGGGCCCCAGGCGCAGCTCCTGGCCCTTGTAGCTGACGCGGTGCGTGGATGCATCCAAGGTGAGCTCGCCCAACGAGACGGCATCCTTTACCAATTCGGGGGCGCGCCTGCGCAGCACGGCCCGGATACGTGCCAGCATTTCCTGGGTGGAAAAAGGCTTGGTGATGTAGTCATCGGCACCCGCATCGAGCCCGGCCACGCGGTCGACCTCATCGCCCCGGGCCGTGAGCATGAGAATGGGAATGGCCTTGGTGCGCTCGGCCTGGCGCCAGCGGCGCGCCAGAGCGATGCCACTCTGGCCGGGCAACATCCAGTCGAGCAGGATGGCGTCGGGCAGAGAATCGTTCAGCACGAGCTGCGCCGCCGCACCGTCTTCGGCAAGCACAGGATCAAAACCGCCATGGCGCAGGTTCACGGCGATCAACTCGGCAATGGCCGGCTCATCCTCGACCACCAGGATGCGGGGGTGTTGCTTCATGTTGGTGCGTTGGGGCTCATTCGATCAGCGACTCAACCTGGTCGCGCGGGCTGTGGCGAACATCCTCACCCTTGACGATGTAGATGATGAATTCAGCGATGTTCTTGGCATGGTCGCCAACCCGCTCAATGGCCTTGGCCACGAAGAGCAGGTCCAGACTCGAGGAAATGGTGCGCGGGTCTTCCATCATGTACGTGATGAGCTTGCGCACAAAGCCGTCGAACTCGCGGTCGATCAGGTCGTCTTCCTTCATGATGGCCAGCGCCGCCTTGACATCCAGGCGGGCGAAGGCATCGAGCGCCTTGCGAAGCAGGCCAGAGGCCAGTTCGGCCTCCAGCTGCAGATCCATGGAGGGCAGTGTGCGCGCGGAGTTGCTTTCCATGATGGACTTGGCCATGCGGGCCACCTTGACGGCCTCGTCGCCTGCGCGCTCCAGGTTGGCCGTGGTCTTGGACATGGCCATGAGCAAACGCAGGTCACGCGCTGTGGGCTGGCGCCGCGCAATGATGGAGGACAGCTCTTTGTCGATCTCGACCTCCATGGCATTGACACGCTGCTCGGTCTCCACCACCTGAGCGACGGTCTCCATGCTGAAGTGGGTCAATGCGTAGATGGCCTGGTGCAGCTGCGACTCCACCATGCCGCCAAGCTCAAGGACGCGGGTAGAGACACCGTTGAGCTCGCTGTCAAATTGGGTGGACAAGTGTTTGTCGGGCATAGAGCCTCCTGTATGTTCGCCGATCAGCCGAAACGGCCGGTAATGTAGTCTTCAGTTTCCTTGCGCGTGGGCTTCATGAAGATCTGTTCGGTCTGACCAAACTCCACCAGCTCACCCAAGTACATATAGGCCGTGAAATCCGACACGCGGGCGGCCTGTTGCATGTTGTGGGTCACGATGGCTACCGTGTAGTCCTTCTTGAGCTCACCGACCAGCTCTTCCACCTTCGCGGTCGAGATGGGGTCGAGCGCGGAGGTGGGCTCATCCAGCAAGATCACCTTGGGCTTGACCGCCACAGACCGCGCGATACACAGGCGCTGCTGCTGACCGCCCGACAGCGACAACCCGCTTTGGCCCAGCTTGTCCTTGACCTCGCCCCAGAGCGCCGCCTTGGACAGCGCCCACTCAACGCGGTCGTCCATTTCAGAACTGCTGAGGTTTTCGTAGAGCTTTACCCCGAAGGAGATGTTGTCATAGATCGACATGGGGAACGGCGTGGGCTTCTGGAACACCATGCCCACCCTGGCACGCAGCAGGTTCAGGTCCTGCTTAGGATCGAGGATGTCCTCGCCATACAGCTTGATCTCCCCCGCGGCGCGCTGGCCTGGGTAGAGGCTGTACATGCGGTTGAGTGTGCGCAGCAGAGTGGACTTTCCGCAACCCGAAGGCCCGATGAAAGCCGTGACCTTGCCCTCTGCAATGTCCAGGTTGATTTTATTGAGCCCCTTGAAGGTGCCGTAGAAAAAATCGAGATTGCGAATCTCGATCGCATTGTTCAGGCCGCTTGGCGCGAAGGCATATGTAGTCATGGAGAGCACTCTTGAAATGGAGGTTCAGCGGGACGTCTTATCGCGGAAGTACACGCGGGCAATGATGTTGAGCACCAGCACAGCCAGCGTGATGAGCAAAGCGCCACCCCATGCAAGCTTGATCCAGTTGTCGTAGGGGCTCATGGCAAACTGGAAAATCACCACGGGCAGATTGGCCATTGGCGCTTCCATGTTCGTCGAATAGAACTGGTTGTTCAGGGCTGTGAACAACAAAGGCGCCGTCTCGCCACTGATGCGCGCCACTGCCAGGAGCAGCCCGGTGATGACACCGCTCTTGGCCGCCCGCAGCGTGACCATAATGGAGACTTTCCAACGGGGGGCACCCAGGGCAAAAGCCGCTTCGCGCAAACTGCCAGGCACCAGCCGGAGCATGTTTTCCGTGGTTCGCATGACCACGGGAATGGCAATCAGCGAGAGCGCCAGGCTGCCGGCATAACCTGAAAAATTACCGACGGTGGCCACCGCAATGGCGTACACAAATAAACCCAGCACGATGGACGGTGCCGACAACATGATGTCAGTCACAAAGCGGGTCACTTCAGCCGTCTTGCTGTAGTCACCATACTCTGTAAGGTAGATACCAGCCAGAATGCCCACGGGCGTGGCCACCACCACCGCCAGGCCCACGATCATCAGGCTGCCAACGATGGCATTGCGCAAGCCCCCACCTTCCGTACCCGGTGCGGGCGTGTCCTGGGTGAAAAGGTTCCAGTCCAGCGCGGCAAAGCCGTTGGAAAAAAGAACAAACAAAATCCAGAGCAAGGCGGCCAGGCCAATGACCATGGCCGACATGGACAAGGCCAAGCCAATCATGTTGGCACGGCGACGCCGTACATAAAGTGCAGAAGTATTCATAGACTTTTTCTACAAAGGCATGGCTTGGAAAACAGACGCCAAAGGCTGGCCGTCAGGTTCCCTTGGCACGCTCGGTCCGGATGATGAGCAACTTGGCCATCGCCAAGACCAAAAAGGTGATGCAGAACAAGAGGAAGCCCAGGGCAAACAGGGTATTGAAATGCAGCCCCTCGGCTTCACCAAATTCATTGGCCAGCACGGAAGCGATGGACGTGCCTGGCGAAAAAAGCGATGAGGGCATGCGGTTGGCGTTACCGATCACAAAGGTCACGGCCATGGTTTCGCCCAAGGCACGGCCCAGGCCGAGCATGATGCCGCCAATCACCCCTTTTTGGGTGTACGGCAACACCACCTTGCGAACAACTTCCCAGGTCGTGCAACCTAATCCGTAGGCTGATTCACGCAGGATGGCGGGGGTGATTTCGAACACATCGCGCATCACGGCAGCGATGAAAGGCAGGATCATGAAGGCCAGGATGATGCCGGCCGCCAGAATGCCCAGCCCGTTGGGGGCTCCGCCGAACAACCAGCCCACGATGGGCATGCCGGCAAAAACCGACTGCAGCGGCATTTGGAAATACGACGCAAAGACGGGCGCAAAGACGAAAAGACCGAACATGCCGTAGATGATGGAGGGCACAGCCGCCAACAACTCAATGGCGGTGCCCAGGGGCCTGCGAAGCCACACGGGGCAGGTTTCGGTGAGGAACAGCGCAATGCCAAAGGCCAAAGGCACGGCCAGGAGCAATGCGATGCCAGCGCTAAAGAGTGTGCCCACGATGGCGATGGCGGCACCAAATTCGCCATTAATAATGTCCCATTCGACGTACCACAAGAAGTGGGCACCGAATTTGGTGAACGTAGGCAGTGCGTTGACGAACAGCGACACGATGATGCCGACCAGCGCCAGCAACACCAAGAGGGAGAAGAGCTGCGTCGAACGCTGGAAAACGGCGTCTTGAATCCGCTGCCGACGGGCGACCGCCATCACGCTGGGGTTGACGGACTCGACATGGGCGGTAGGTGAAGTGGATTTCACGGTCGATTCTGCTTGCATCATGGCAGTCATTTCCTGACGGAAACCGCCGATGCGCGGTGGCATCGGCGGCGTAGGGGTCAACTATAGCCAGCCCGGAAGGGGATCACTTGAGGTTGATTTGCGACCAGACGCGCTGACGGATCTGGTTGGTCAGCGAATCAGGCAGAGCCACGTAGTCGAGTTCCTCAGCCATCTTCTTGCCGTTCTTGAACGCCCAGTCGAAGAACTTGATGACTTCGGCAGACTGCGCCTTATCGGCGGGCTGCTTGTACATCAGGATAAAGGAGGCCGTGGTGACCGGGTAGGACTTGGCGCCAGGCTGGTTGACGATGGACAGCCCCATACCAGGCACGCTGAACCAATCGGCACCTGCGGCGGCAGCAGCGAAGGTCTCGTCATCGGGCAAGACGAAAATACCGTCCCTGTTCTGCAGGGCCATGACCGCGATTTTGTTTTTCTTGGCGTAGGCGTACTCCACATATCCCAGGGCACCCTTGGTGCGGGACACGTTGGCTGCAACGCCTTCGTTGCCCTTGCCACCCACGGAAGTGGGAGCAGGCCACTTGACGGCAGCGCCGCGGCCCACGGTGTCCAGCCAGTCTTTGCTGACGGTCGAGAGGTAGTCGGTCCAGTTGAAGGTGGTGCCCGAACCGTCGGCGCGGTGCACCACGGTGATGGCCATATCCGGCAGGCGCTTGCCCGGGTTGAGGGCGGCCAGCTTGGGGTCGTTCCACTTGCTGATCTTGCCCATGAACATTTCAGCCAGAACCGGGCCGGTGACACGCAGCTCGCCGCTGGCAAAACCGTCGAGGTTGATCACCGGGACCGTGCCGCCAATGATGGCTGGAAACTGAACCATGCCGTCTTTGTCGAGCTCTTCACCCTTAAGCGGTGCATCGGTGGCACCGAAGGTGACGGTTTTAGCGCGGATCTGGCGAATGCCGCCGGAGGAGCCGATCGACTGATAATTCAGACCCGTGCCCGTGGCCTTTTTGTAGGCCTCGGCCCACTTGGCATAGATGGGGAAGGGAAAGGTCGCGCCGGCGCCGGTGATGTCGGCCGCCCAGGTGGTGGCTGCAGCGACACTGAGGCCAACTGCTGCCAAGAAAGTCTTCATTTTGTGCATGAAAGCTCCTAAATCTGGTTCATAAAAAGTGGAAACAGGCAGCCCGCGGCTGACTTGGATGGACTCTATGGGGCTTGTGTGACAGTTTCGTGTCGTTGTTGGCCATGTCCTGTGACGTCCTGAGGCTTTGTTCGGTGTCGTGCAGCGACAGCTCCCATCGCGCCTTCAGGTCATGCAGATGTCAAATAAATGACTTCTGGCTGCCATAAACTGCCTGCCAATCTATTCATTGACGCCTCAAAGCCAAGCGCATGCAAGACGGAACCCGACTGGCGGCCGTGGACCTGGGCTCCAACAGCTTCCGACTTGAAATCGGTCGCCTGGACCACGGTCTCATCCACCGCACCGAATACCTCAAGGAAACTGTCCGCCAAGGCGGTGGACTCGATGCACAAGGCTGGCTCAGCCCTCAGGCCATGCAACGCGGCTGGGATTGCCTGTCCCGATTCGGTGAACGCCTGGCCGGGTTCAAGCGCCACCAGGTGCGGGCAGTGGCCACCCAGACTTTGCGGGAGGCCCGCAACCGGGAGGAGTTCCTCGCCCGCGGCCGGGACTTGCTGGGTTTTCAGATCGACATCATTCCGGGGCGCGAAGAAGCTCGCTTGATCTACCAGGGCGTGGCCCACCTGCTGCCCCAAAACGAGGAAAGACGGCTGGTGGTAGACATCGGCGGTCGCTCAACCGAGATGATCCTCGGCCAGGGTCTGCATGCCCGCGAGATGGACTCCTGGCCGGTGGGCAGCGTGACCTGGTCCCTGGCGCACTTCCCGGATGGTCTGTTCACGGCGCGGGCCTTTAAAGCAGCCGAAGTCGCTGCCAAGGCGGTGCTGGAGGAGGCCTGGCCCGCTTTTGGCGGCGAACACTGGGACCAGGCTTATGGCTCCTCTGGTACGGCCAACGCCGTGGCCGAAGTCCTGGGCAGTCTGGGCTGGCCTGCAGGCTGCATCACCCGCGAAGGCCTGGACTGGCTGCTCGAGCGCCTGCTCAAGAGCCAGAGTGCAGACCGGCTCAAGATGGACGGGCTCAAGGACGAGCGCAGGGCCGTGATCGGGGGCGGGGTGAGCGTCTTGCGTGCGGTGTTCGATCTTCTGGACATCCAGACCATGCAGGTGGCCCAGGGGGCGCTGCGCCACGGCGCGCTGTACGACCTGCTGCAACGCGAACACAGCGACACCGACCTGCGGGGGCGCACGGTCGAGCGCCTGCGGCACAGGTTTGGCGTGGACAGCGCACAAGCCGACCGGGTTTGCCGCGTGGCCCGCCAGCTGCTGGGCATGGCACCGCCTGCCGTTGAGGATTACCCCCGGCTGGAGCGCAAGCTGGGCTGGGCTGCTCAACTGCACGAAATTGGCAGCCATATCGCGCATGAAAATCACCACAAGCATGGTGCCTACATCCTGGACCATGTGGATGCACCTGGCTTTGCCCTGGAAGAGCTGCATCGGCTCAGCCTGCTGGTGCTCGGCCATCGCGGCAAACTCAGAAAGCTCGAAGCCGAGCTGAGCGATGAAGTTTTCGCGCGCCAGCTCCTAGCCCTGCGCCTGGCCGTGATCCTGGCCCATGCGCACCGAGACCCGGACATGAAAGGCATGAAGCTCGCCAGCGACTCGGACGGCATGAGCCTGAACCTGCGCTCCGGCTGGGCGGACAACTATCCGCAGTCCATGCACCTGCTGCGCGAAGAAGTACTGGCCTGGCAAAAAACGCCGTATCCCCTGCAGCTCATGGGCGGTTGACACGCCGCTGCAGGCGCCACTGCACAAGGAGGCTTTGACCGATAAAAGCTCAACGGTATAAACTGTTTACACCGTTTAAAGGAGTTCATCATGCCCACCACCTCCAAGGTCAGTGCCCAGCCCGTCAAGCAACCCGCGGCCAAACGCCCGAGCACAGCCGCCGCGAAGAAAACCACGCGCACACGCAGCACGGCGGCCAAGCGCCGCACACCTGCACCTAAACACACACCCACACCCTCACCTCGCTCACCCGTGGCCGCACCCAAGCGAGCAGCTGCCAAGCCTTTGAAGGCTGAACAGGCCGCCAAGCCCGGCAAGGACAAGAACGCCAAGGCCCTTGAGAAGGTGAAGAAACCCAAGCTGGTGCGCGACAGCTTCACCATTCCCAAAGCCGAATACGAGGCGCTGGCGGCGCTCAAAGCACGTGCGGCCAAACAGGGTCAAACCCCAAAGAAAAGCGAGCTGCTGCGAGCCGGGATCATGGCCCTGACCGGCATGAGCGAGGCCCAGTTCATCAAGAGCCTGCAGGCCGTGCCCGCCATCAAAACCGGACGGCCAGCCCGCTGAGCCTGCTCAGAGGAAGTCGGGCGACTGCACGGTCATGAGCACCGTCTGGCGCTCGCCCTCGCGCTCACGATTGCGCAACCACCAGACCGCGCCCTTGCGGATGGACAAGTCCGACTGCGGCAGGTTCAGCAGCAAGGCAGCGGTCCGGCCTAGGGTTGGCTGGTGTCCCACCACCAGCACAGGCAGCTTGCCGTGAGGCCACTGGGCCGCCTCCAGCAGGGACTCGACGCTTTCGCCCGGGGCAATCTGATCGCAGGTTTTGAACTTGCGCCCCAGGTTCAGAGCCGTTTGCTCGCATCGCAAGGCCGGACTCACCAGGATGCGGGCACTTTCAGGCAATTGCCGGCTGAGCCAGGCGGCCATACGGGCCGCGTGTTTTTGACCACGCCCCGTGAGCGCCCGCTGAAGGTCGAGCCGGTACTGCGCCTCAGGGCCTGCACCTGGTTCGGGTTCCTGGGCCTCCGCATGGCGCCAAAGAATCAAATCCATTCGAATCAGTTCCGTTTAAGCTGCTGGCCGTAGCGGCTCATCAGGGCAGCTTGCACGCCTTGCCGACGCTGGCGACCCACCGGCTGTACGCGGGTATATCGGCCGTCCGGGCCGAGTTCCCAGGCCTCTTTGCTGTCATGCAAATACGCGATGAGGCACTCATCAATCAGCCGCTGACGCAAGGCTGGGTCATGCACTGGCCAGGCCAGCTCCACACGACCGAACATATTGCGGTTCATCCAGTCGGCGCTCGACAGATAAAGGCTTTCCTCCTCGCCAGCGCGGAAATAGAAGACGCGCGAATGCTCAAGAAAGCGGCCAATCACGGAACGAATGCGGATGTTCTCGGTCAGGCCCGGAACCTGCGCCGGCAACATGCAGGCGCCGCGCACGATCAAATCGATCTTCACGCCCTGCTGACCAGCCCGCACCAGGGCGCGGATCAAGCCCTCGTCGGTCAGCGCATTCATCTTGGCCACCAGCCGTGTCTCCTGCCCGGCGGCGGCTGCCTGACCCAGGCCCTCGATCAGCTCGATCATCTTGCGGTGCAGCATGAAGGGGGCGATGACCAGTTGCTTGAGCTTGGGCAGGCGGCTCTGACTGGCCAAGTGATAGAACACGTGCTCCATGTCCTGGGTCAGGGCTGGATCGGCCGTCAGGTAGCTCACGTCGGTGTAGAGGCGAGCAGTGCGGGGGTTGTAGTTGCCCGTTGACAAGTGACCATAGCGCCGCAACACCCGGCCTTCGCGGCGCGTGACCAGCAGCATCTTGGCATGGGTCTTCAGGCCCAGCACACCGTAGACCACCTGGGCGCCGATGGCCTCGAGCATCTCGGCCCAGTTGATGTTGGCCTCCTCATCAAAGCGGGCCTTGAGCTCCACCACCACCATGACTTCTTTGCCGCGCCGCACCGCCTCGCGCAGCAGCTGCATCATCTCGGAGTCAGCCCCCGTGCGGTAAATGGTCTGGCGAATGGCCAGCACACTCGGGTCGCTGACGGCCTGGCGAAGAAAGCTCAGCACCCCATCAAAGCTCTCGAAGGGCTGGTGGATGCACACATCGCCCTGCTTAAGCCGATCGAAGATGGACTCCGACGGCGCCAGGGCCAGGGAATTGCTGGCACGGTAAGCAGGCCAGAGCAGGCGCTCGTCCTGGACCAGGTCGATCAGCTGGGTCAGACGGACCAGGTTGACCGGGCCATGCACGCGGTAAAGGCAATCGGCAGGCAGGGAGAACTGCCTGAGCAGGAAATCGGACAAGTACTCCGAACAGCCTGAGGACACCTCCAGCCGCACCGCCTGGCCGAACTGCCGGTGTTCCAGGCCCGCACGCAGAGCGGTGCGCAGGTTATCGACGTCATCCTCGTGCACATCCAGATCGGAATTGCGCGTGACCCTGAATTGGGAGAACTGCAGCACCTCCCGCCCCGGGAAGAGCTCGGCCAGGTGGGCGCGGATCACGCTGGAGAGGGAGACAAAGTTCTGATGCCCCCCGGCCAGCCGAGAAGGCAGCGCAATGATGCGCGGCAGCACCCGCGGCACCTTGACGATGGCGATTTCATTGTCGCGACCGAAGGCATCGGCACCGGCAAGCCGCACGATGAAGTTCAGCGACTTGTTGGCCACCATCGGGAAAGGATGCGAAGGATCCAGGCTCACCGGCACCAGCAGGGGCCTGAGCTCGCGCCGAAAGTAATCGCGCACCCAACGCCGCTGCACCGGATTGCGCTCCCCGTGGGAGAGGATGCGGATGCCCTGCTCGGCAAATGCCGGCAGCAAGATCTCGTTGTAGAGCGCGTACTGGCGAGCCACCAGCTCATGGGCGGTGCGCGAGAGCTCGCGTGCATTCCCGGCGGCTTGGCCCTCAGCCTTCAGCAAAGCCAGCAGGGGGGCGAAGCGCACCTCGAAAAACTCGTCGAGGTTGGAGGACACGATGCACACATAGCGTAAGCGCTCCAGCAAGGGAACCTCCGCACGCGTGGCCATCTCCAGCACCCGCTCATTAAAGGCCAGGATGCTCACGTCCCGACTGAGCAGGGGCAAGACCTCTGCGTCTGGACGTTCAGTCTCCTCGGACGTTGAAGGGGCGGCGGCCTTGCGGCCCTGGCGTGCTTGAGCCATGGGTGAGTGTCGTTGGTAAATCTGTAAGGTTGAATCTAAGAAGCTGGCGTGACAGTTTGGTGACAGACAAAGACCGCACCAGGGGTCTGCCCGGGCGCAGAACGCAGCCTCAGGCCTGCTGGATGCTGAAATGCTTGCGGTAGCGAGCGGGCAAGTCCGCGACGCGCATCATCATTGGCAGATCTGCCGAGTTGAATTCCGGGTCCCAGGCGGGTGGGCCCAGCACCTTGGCGCCCAGGCGCAAATAGCCCTTGATGAGCGCCGGCGGCTCCACGTCCATGTCGTTGCACAGGCTGTCGACGGGCAGGGCCAGGCGGGGATGGACTTGGAATTCAATGGGTGCCAAGTGGGTGTTCTTGAGTTTGCGCCAAATACTCGCTGCGGCATGACCACCGCCTACGCCCTGGTGCTGCAGGGGAATGCTGGCGCAACCCATCATGGTGTCAAGCTGGTTGCGCACCATGAATTGCATGAGTGCGCCCCACAAGGCCAGGATCACACCGCCGTGGCGATGGTCCGGGTGCACGCAGCTGCGGCCGAGCTCGACCATGCGCGAGCGCAGCATGCGCAGGCGGGTGAGGTCGAATTCCAGGTCGCTGTAGGTGCTGCCCACCCGCTCGGCCTGGGCCGGTGTGAGCACGCGGTAGGTGCCAATCACCTCCTGGCTGAGCTCGTCCCGCACCAGCAGGTGTTCGCAGTAATCGTCGAACAGGTCCACATCGTGGCCAGGCAGCTTCTCAGGCAGCCGCGCCCCCATCTCCAGGGCAAAGACCCGGTACCTCAGTCGCTGCGCCTGGCGGACCTCATCGAGGTGCTGGGCCCAGCTGACCTGCAAACCTGCCGGGGCGATGGCACGAGGCGATTTTTCATTTGCCGCAGAATCGTCCGGACAAAGTGACCCCCGAGGCAAAGTCGCCAGCCCAGCCAGGCCGGAGGCCTCCGGCGACAAGGAAAACGTGGGATTGGGCAGTTCTTTCATGGCAAGCCTTTTGTAATGTCATCAATGTCAGAGGGAAGGCCGTACTGCGGCCTGGGGGCTGCGCCCGCCGGCTAAGCCCTGCAACCACGGGCGGGAGTCGGCCACAAAGCGCAAGCCTCCGGACGATGAGGCCAGGCTTTCGGCCGTTCGACGCAGCATGCGCAGGGCGATTTCCTTCACACACGCTGGCGGTGCGCTTGGGGCGCCCGGCAAGTCATGCGTGCAAGTGGCCACATCGCCGTTCGCAGAGATCTGACTGATCGAAGAGACGGAAAAAATCGAGTGGTGCATGTGAAGCTCAGCTGTAAAACTGTCAAGATTTTTCAAAACCGGCGTGTCAACGGCATGTCAAGTTCATGTCGACTTCGTGACGACCCAAGCTGTCACACAAGCTTCATCAAAGCGGGAGGGCCGCCCCCAGGATGGGCGTCTGGCTTGTCAGGCGCGGCCTGGGCTCTGGGCTAGGATGCGCTCGCATGTCCAGCCCGCCTCTCCCGAATGCCTCGCCTCAGCGCCGCCTGGTGCTGGGCCTGGGCCTGACCCAGATGCTGGGCTGGGGCAGCAGCTACTACCTGCCGGCCACCCTGGCCGGCCCGATGGCGCGCGATCTGGGGCTGGGCACGGCCACGGTGTTTGCCGCTTTTTCCTGGGCCCTGATCGTGTGCGCCCTGGCAGGCCCCTGGGCCGGCCGGGCGCTGGACCGCTGGGGCGGGCGGCCGGTCATGGCCTGCGCAAGCATGGGCTTTGCCCTTGGCCTGGCCTTGCTGTCGCAGGCCCAGGGGCCGGTCAGCCTGTTCCTGGCCTGGACGCTGATCGGCCTGGCCATGGCCTCGGGCCTGTATGAAACCGCCTTCTCGACCCTGGTGCAGTTCTACGGTGCGGGGGCCCGGCGCTCCATCACAGGCATCACGCTGATGGGCGGGCTGGCCAGCACCCTGAGCTGGCCGCTGACCGCCTGGCTGGAAATCACCTGGGACTGGCGCGTGGCCTGCCTGGCCTGGGCCGGCATGCACCTGTTGCTGTGCCTGCCCATCCATCTGCGGCTGCGGCCCGGGCCTATGCCCGCCAGCGTAGGCAGCACCCCGGAGACGGCGCCCACACCGGCCTGGTCGAGCGAGGGCCTGCCCGAGGCCCAGCGTGGCCGGGCGGCGGTTCTGCTCTCAACGATCTTTGGCCTGACCTGGTTCATCAGCACGGCCATGGCCGCGCACCTGCCCGCGCTGCTGCTGGCCCAGGGCCTGCCCCTGGCTACTGCCTTGCTGCTCGGCAGCCTCATTGGGCCGGCTCAGGTGGCCGGGCGGCTGGCTGAATACGGCCTGCTGCGCCACCTGCATCCGCTGTTGTCGGCGCGCATCGCCGGGGCGCTGCATCCGCTGGGCGCCCTGCTCTTCTTGGGCCTGGGCACGCCGGTGGGCGCCGTCTTCACCCTGCTGCACGGCGCGGGTAACGGCGTGCTGACCATCGCGCAGGGCACGCTGCCGCTGGCGCTCTTTGGCACCCAGGGCTATGGCCTGCGGCAAGGGCTGTTGATGGTGCCGGCTCGCTTTGCGCAGGCGGCGGCGCCCTTTCTGTTCGGACTGGCTTTGGAGCATGCGGGCGCCCAGGCTCTGTGGCTGTCTTGCGGCCTGGGGCTCTGCTGCGTAGTAGCGCTGTGGCTGCTGCCCTCGCCGGCCCGCGCGGGCGCAGCACGCTGAGGGCGCACCCTCAGGCCGGCTGGGCGGCGGGCAGACGAGCCTGCGCTTGCGCCAGGGCCTGCACCTCGTGTGGCGGCAAGGCCTTGAGGCGGTGGTCACTCCAGACCTGGCGCCAGCGCCTGGCCCCGGGCTGGCCCTGGCGCAAGCCCAGCATGTGGCGTGCAATCGTCTGCCAAGGCGTGCCGTGCTGCGCGGCCTCGCGCGCCATGTAGGCCACCATGGCGTCCTCGACGGCGTCGCGGGTCAGGTCCGAGGGCGCCGCACCCATGAACTCGGCGTCCCAGGAGGCCAGCCACCAGGGGTTGTGATAAGCCTCGCGGCCGACCATCACGCTGTCAACCTGGGCCAGTTGCTCGGCCACCTGGGCCGAGGTACTGATGCCCCCATTGATGGCCAGGGTCAGTCCGGGAAAGTCGCGCCGCAGGCGGTGCACGATGTCATAGCGAAGGGGCGGGATCTCCCGGTTTTCCTTCGGGGAAAGGCCCTTGAGCCAGGCATTGCGCGCATGCACGATGAAGATGCGGCAGCCGGCTTCGGCCACGGTGCCGATGAAGTCGCGCACAAAGTCGTAGCTCTCCACCTTGTCGATGCCGATGCGGTGCTTGACGCTGACCGGCAGGCCCACCGCATCGACCATGGCCTTGACGCCGTCGGCCACGGTGCGCGGCTCGGCCATCAGGCAGGCCCCAAAGGCGCCGCGCTGCACCCGCTCGCTGGGGCAGCCGCAATTGAGGTTGATCTCGTTATAGCCCCACTGCTCACCTAGGCGGGCGGCGCGGGCCAGATCAGCCGCCTCGCTGCCACCGAGCTGCAGGGCCACCGGGTGCTCTTCCTCGTTGAAACGCAGGTGGCGGGGCACATCACCATGCAGCAGCGCGCCCGTGGTCACCATCTCGGTGTAGAGCAGCGCCTGGCGCGAGAGCAGGCGGTGAAAGTACCGGCAGTGGCGATCCGTCCAATCCATCATGGGCGCGACGGACAGCCGCGCATAGGGGCGCGGCGAGGGGGAAGGAATAGAGGGTGAATCCATGGCCGGGTCAGAGGGAGGCCGGCATTGTCGCAGGGGATTCGCCTACTCGTTGGGGTTGTTGCCCTGCAGACCCTGGTCCATCTTGCACTGCAGCTGCACCTGCTCGAGCTCATCCACCAGGTGATCGATGCGCGGCATGTCTCTTGCGGCCTGGGCCATCTGGTGTTCGAGTTCGGCACGCAGCTGCGCATAACGGCGCCGGTGCGCGTCCGCCAGCGGGACGCTGGAACCCAGGCCCCGCACGGACTCAGTCGAAGCGGGGATGCGGCTGCCTGCTTTTGCGGGAGCCGCTGGGCGACTGCGCGCGCTCGCGCGGGCCTGTCGGGCTTTTTTCCTGGCCGGGTAGAAGGTGGAGGCGGTTCATGGGGTCAGCCTTTCAAATGGAGGGGATCGAGTCGATAAAAGGCATTTCAGCCGAAATGAGCGCAGCCGCTGCCGCCATGAGGCTCACCATCAGGACATAGGCAAGCAAAGCACCGCTCAGGCGGGTCAGGTCTGGATGCGCATGCCAAGTACCGTGCAGGAATGCAGACCAGTGCTGGAGATTCATGGAGGGCTCCCAGGAAAAGGGTGAAATGACCTCAACGCTCTTGTGCAGCCATGATGGCCCGATCCAAACTGAACAGACATCAGCCCATGGCTGGGCTTTGTGTCAGCCACCTCTGACAAACGAGCGCAGCGTGATCGGCCGGTGACGAAACGGGCGAGCGACCCGCAGGGAGGCACCGGTCCAGCCGCACAGGAAATCCACCGTCTGGCCATCGAGGACCTGTATGGCGTCCTGGGAACAGGCGAAAAAAAACCGCCTCGTTCTGAGGCGGCTTTTTCCAGACGCGTAGCCCGAAGCTCGATCAGCCCATGTGCAGACCGCCGTTGACCGAGAAGTCGGCGCCGGTGGCGTAGCCGCCTTCTTCGCTGGCCAGCCAGGACACGATGGAGGCGATCTCGCTGGGCTTGCCCAGGCGCTTGACCGGCACGGTGGCCACGATTTTTTCCAGCACGTCAGGACGGATGGCGTTGACCATGTCGGTGCCGATGTAGCCAGGCGAGACGGTGTTCACGGTCACGCCTTTGGTGGCCATTTCCTGGGCCAGGGCCATCGAGAAACCATGCATACCGGCTTTAGCAGCCGAGTAGTTGGTTTGACCGGCTTGACCTTTTTCGCCGTTGACC
>CANGYC010000010.1 GCA_947457975.1 Comamonadaceae bacterium
CCACACCTCGCAGCCCTGGCCACCCAGCGTCACCACCAGGCCCTTGACTCGGCGGGAGACCTCAGCCGATGAAAGACCGGTGCGCTCAGACAGCATGCGGCCTTCGTAGTCGTTGACCGTCACCCAGGTGGCCCGCTCGATGAAACCCAGCAGTTCCTCGCCATTGAACATGGGCAGGCCCTGGCCCGGATCGAACACGAAGGGAATGCCCGCGGCATGCAATTGCTCTGCATGCTGGAGCATGGCATCACGCCCATCGGGCGAGATGATGGCCAGCTCAATGTCATCGCGCGACTGGATGCGGGTCTCATGCGCCTGGCTCATGGCCCCCGGATGGAAGGCCGTGATCTGGTTGTTGTCCCGGTCCGTCATGATCATGGCCTGCGCGGTGTAGCTGCCCTCCACCTCGCGGATGAACTCGGTGCTGATGCCCAGGGCCTTAAAGCGCGCCACATAGTCGGCCCCATCTGCTCCCACGGCAGCCTTGGGCAGGGGCACGCCGCCGAGCTGCTTGAGGCTGTAGGCGATGTTGCCGGCGCAACCGCCAAACTCGCGCCGCAGGCCAGGCACCAGGAAGGACACGTTCAGGATGTGCAGTTGCTCGGGCAGGATCTGTTCGGCAAAACGACCCTCGAAGCTCATGATGGTGTCAAAGGCAAGCGATCCGCAAATCAAGGCAGGCATGGTGGCGTCCACAAAAAGAAGGCATGCCCTCAAGAGGCATGAAGAAGAAAGAGGACGACCGGTCCACGGCCGCCCCCTGCGCATGAGGAAATTGTAGAGCTGCAGCCCGGACAGACTGCCTGGCCACCAGAGCTCAGAGCTGAGCCGTCATCAGAATCCAGCCTTCCTGCGCATCAGCGACGGTAAGCTGGCAATACGGCGCATAAGCCGCCTGCAGTTCCTCGGCCTGCCGCTCCAGGATGCCCGCGAGCACCAGCGCACCACCCGGCGCCACATGGGCGCACAGCAAGGGAGCCAGCACCTTCAGGGGCGTGGCCAGAATGTTGGCCAGCACGGTCTGGTAGGGGCCCTTGGCCAGCTCGGGCAGGCCCGCGCGCAGTGTCACGCCATTGGCCTGGGCATTGAGCCCGGTGGCCTGCACGGCGGCTTCATCAATATCGACCGCATCCACCTCGCGTGCACCGAACTTGGCAGCACCAATGGCCAGGATGCCGGAGCCACAGCCGTAGTCGAGCACACGGCCCAGGCTGGGCACGCGGCCGCTCTGCTGGGGCAGCCCGCCGGCGGTCCAGCGCAGGCACATGCGGGTGGTCGGGTGCGTACCGGTACCGAAGGCCAGGCCCGGATCGAGCCGAATGACCTGCAGGGCCTGCGCTGGCGGCTCGTGCCAGCTGGGCACGATCCAGAAGCTGGGCGTGATCTGCACCGGCGAGAACTGCGACTGCGTCAGCCGCACCCAGTCTTCATCGGGCACGGCGGCCAGGGAGACCACGCGACAGTCCTCAAAGAAGTCCTGAGGCTCGAGCAGGGCCCTGGCCTCCCGCGCGGCCTCTTCTTGGGCAAACAGCGCGACGATGCGCGAGCGGCTCCAGCCTGCCTGAGGCGGCGGCATGCCCGGCTCGCCAAACAGGGCCTGCTCGGCGGGGGTCTGCGCATCCGCATCCTCGACAGAGACGCTCAGCGCCTCCAGGGCCTCGAGGGCCTCGCTGAGGATCTCGACCTTGCCTTCAGGGGCAAGCAGTACCAACTCATACAGACTCATGCAGACCTTGGGGGAAGACAAAGCGGCTCAGCGCTGGCGCTTGGAGAGCCACTCTTCCAGGTAGTGGATGTTGGTGCCGCCGTCCATGAACTTGGCATCGACCATCAGCTCGCGATGCAGCGGGATGTTGGTGTTGATGCCTTCGACCGCTGTCTCGATCAATGCCGAGCGCATGCGCGCCAGCGCCTGCTCACGGGTATCGCCGTGGACGATGATCTTGCCAATCATGGAGTCGTAATTGGGCGGCACAAAGTAATTGGCGTAGATGTGCGAGTCCACCCGCACACCGGGGCCGCCCGGTGCATGCCAGGCCGTGATGCGGCCAGGTGAAGGGGTGAACTTGTAAGGGTCTTCGGCGTTGATGCGGCACTCGATGGCGTGACCCCTGATCTCGATCTGGCGCTGGGCGAAGGGCAGCTTCTCGCCAGCCGCCACCATGATCTGCGTCTTCACGATGTCCACGCCCGTAACCAGCTCGGTCACCGGATGCTCCACCTGCACGCGGGTGTTCATCTCAATGAAATAGAACTCGCCGTTCTCATACAAGAACTCGAAGGTGCCGGCTCCGCGGTAGCCGATCTTCTTGACGGCGGCCACGCAGCGGTCACCGATCTTCTCGATCAGCTTGCGCGGGATGCCGGGCGCCGGCGCTTCCTCGATCACCTTTTGATGGCGCCGCTGCATGGAGCAGTCGCGCTCGCCCAGCCAGACGGCATTCTTGTACTGGTCGGCCAGGATCTGGATCTCGACGTGGCGGGGGTTCTGCAGGAATTTCTCCATGTAGACCTCCGGATTGCCGAAGGCGGCACCCGCCTCGGCCTTGGTGGTCTGCACGGCGTGAATGAGCGCGGCCTCGGTGTGCACCACACGCATGCCGCGGCCACCGCCACCACCAGCGGCCTTGATGATGACCGGGTAGCCGATGGACTTGGCAATGCGCTTGATCACCGCAGGATCGTCCGGCAGCGCGCCTTCGGAGCCGGGCACACAGGGCACGCCGGCCTTGATCATGGCTTGCTTGGCCGAGACCTTGTCGCCCATGATGCGGATGGACTCAGGCGTGGGCCCGATGAACTTGAAGCCGCTTTTCTCCACCCGCTCGGCAAAGTCAGCGTTCTCGCTCAGGAAGCCGTAACCAGGGTGAATCGCCTCGGCATCGGTCACCTCGGCGGCCGAGATGATGGCCGGCATGTTGAGGTAGCTCTGGGCCGAGGGGGCCGGGCCGATGCACACAGCCTCGTCGGCGAGCTTGACGTACTTGGCCTCGCGATCGGCTTCGGAATACACCATCACGGCCTTGACGCCGAGCTCCCGGCAGGCCCGCTGAATCCGCAAGGCGATCTCACCCCGGTTGGCGATCAGGATCTTTTTGAACATCGTGGGCGCGCTCACTCGATGATGAGCAGCGGCTGCCCGTATTCCACGGCCTGGCCGTTTTCGCACAGGATCTGCATGACCGTACCCGACTGGTCGGCCTCGATCTCATTGAGGATCTTCATGGCCTCGATGATGCAGATGGTGTCGCCGGCCTTGACCTGGCTGCCCACCTCGACAAAGGCCTTGGCGCCGGGGCTGGCAGCGCGGTAGAAGGTGCCCACCATGGGAGAGGCAACCGCGTGGCCGGACGGCTCGACCGGAGCAGGTGCGGGGACTGGGGCGGCGGCCACCGGGGCCGCGGCGGCCACGGCTGCGGGTGCGGCCGCCGGCAGCACGACCGGGGCCTGCATGACCATGGGGGCGGCACCGCCGCCCTTGACGATGCGCACCTTGCCTTCGGCTTCGGTGATTTCCAACTCGGATACGTTCGATTCCGACACCAGGTCGATCAGCGTCTTGAGCTTGCGCAAATCCATGTTTTTCCTCCAGAAGGGCCAGATAGCCTCTTTGATCTAGGTCGACGGACGCTCGCCGAGGGCGAGGCCCGGGGTGAGGTGCAGCGGGCGATGCCGACTGCGGTGGCGCACAGGGCGCACATCCAGGGCAAGCGGTGATTGTCGCGCTATTTGATGCCTTGTTTCGTTCAACAGTCGGGAAACAGCGCTGAAAATAAACAATCTACCGATAGTTGAAGGCCTGGAAAATGGCTCAGGGCACCAGGGCTGGACAGATCATCGACCTGAACACAAGCATGTAGAGCGCAAGCTGAATTTAGAATTTAACGTACGTTGAATGCTATTTAGAATCAAATAGGCCGCTTTTTGGAAGATAAGTCGCAGCCATCAGGCTTGGCGAGCCCATGCCTGGAGATCGGCAGGGTGCAACTGCCCCAGCTTGCGTGCGAGCACCTCACCCCGGGAGCTGAACAAGACCGAAAACGGCAGACCGCCCGCCTGATTGCCCAGGCTTTTGCTCATCTCGGTGCCCTCCAGGCCTGCCAGCACCACCGGGAAGGCCAGAGGGGAGCGCTGCAACCACTGGCGCACGGCGCTGGGCTGATCCACGGCAATGCCCAAGACCTGCCATCCCCGGCTGCGCTGCTCCTCGTGGAAGCGGCTGAGCAAGGGCAGCTCCTCCACGCAAGGCGGGCACCAGGTGGCCCAGAAGTTCACCAATAAAGGCTTGCCGCGAAACCGCGCCAGGGGCACGGGCTGGCCGTCTGGACCGTCGAGACTGCTGGCCCAGAACGCCGATTCGGCCGGACTGGCCACCGCAGGCGCGTCCAGACGCCAGCGCCAATAGGCCGAGCCGGCCCCTGCCAGGGCGGCGGCCACCCCCACACCGGCATAGATCAAGCCACGGCGCTTCATACGCCCACCTCCAGCAGGCGGGCCAGCGCCGCCGCATCGCCCCGCGGGCTGCGGCCGCGAGCGTCCGGGCGCAGGGCGCCGCGCACATCGTCATGGTCATAAATCATCAGGTGAACCCCCACGGTTTCCTGCAAAGGACGACACAGGCTGCGCAGGCTCAGGGCGTCCACGGTCTCGCCGTGAAAGCCCGTCACGCTGCGCACCTCATAGTCGACCTGGTGCTCAATGAGCGCGATTTCGGTCGACTTCGGGTCGTCGCAGAACAGTTGCAGATAAATGTCCGACAGGCGCGTGGCCGTGCCCCGCCAGACGGCCCCGCCCAGGTGCGGCCTGAACTGGGCCAGGCGCTGCATCCACACCAGCGCCAGCTCACGCAAGGCACGCAGCTCGGTGGGCTGGGTGTCGGCGCAAAACAAGGCGATGTGCTCGCGCACAGCGTCTTCCAACAGCTCGTTGTCCGGCAATTCGGTGCGCGGCGGCAGGCCCATGGCCTTGAGCGCCCGGCGCTTGGCCGGGCCGTATTCCAGCCCTTCTTCAACCACCATGGTGGCCGCTACTTGGGCAATCTCGGTCTTCAAGGAGCCATCGTGCTGCATGCCTGACATGCCTAGGATTGTGCCCGTCCACCCCGGCCACTGCGGGGTGTGGGCTTGCGCCGGAGGGCGGCTTCTACAATTTGACGATGCATATTCATATCCTGGGTATTTGCGGCACCTTCATGGGCGGCCTGGCCGCCCTGGCCCGCGAAGCCGGCCACCGCGTCACCGGTTGCGACGCGGCGGTCTACCCGCCCATGAGCGACCAGCTGCGCGCCCTGGGCATCGAGCTGATCGAGGGCTACAGCGCCAAGCAGCTCGATCAGCCCGGCTTTGCCCCGGACATGTTCGTCATCGGCAACGTGGTCTCGCGCGCCCGCCTGGCCGATGGCACGCCCAAGTTCCCCCTGATGGAGGCCATCCTCGACCGGGGCCTGCCCTACACCAGCGGCCCGCAGTGGCTGGCCGAACATGTGCTGCAGGGCCGGCACGTGCTGGCCGTGGCGGGCACGCATGGCAAAACCACCACCACCTCCATGCTGGCCTGGGTGCTCGATCAGGCGGGCTTAAAGCCCGGCTTCCTGGTCGGGGGCGTGCCGCTGAACTTCGGCGTCTCGGCCCGGCTGGGGGAAGGTCCGGCCTTCGTGATCGAGGCCGACGAGTACGACACCGCCTTCTTCGACAAGCGCAGCAAGTTCGTGCACTACCGCCCGCGCACCGCCATCTTGAACAACCTGGAGTTCGACCACGCCGACATCTTCCCGGACCTGGCCGCCATCGAGCGGCAGTTCCACCACCTGGTGCGCACCGTGCCGGGCAGCGGACGCGTGGTGGTCAATGCCAGCGAGGACAGCCTTCAGCGGGTGCTGGACCAGGGCTGCTGGAGCCCGTGCGTGCGTTTTGGCCCAGCGACTTCAGGCCGGGCCTCCGACTTCACAGCCCAGGGCGAACCCGATGACTTCGAGGTGCTGCGCGCCGGCAAGACCGTGGCCCGGGTGCAGTGGCGCATCGGGGGCGTGCACAACCAGATGAACGCGCTGGCGGCCATCGCCGCCGCCGAACACGTGGGCGTGGCGCCGGCACAGGCTGCCCAGGCGCTGCAGAGCTTTGAGAACGTGCGCCGCCGCATGGAAGTGCGCGGCACCGTGAGCGGTGTGACGGTGTACGACGACTTCGCCCACCATCCCACCGCCATCCGCACCACGGTCGACGGCCTGCGGCGTCAGGTGGGGAGCAGCCGCATCCTGGCCGTGTTCGAGCCGCGCAGCAACACCATGAAGCTCGGCGCCATGAAGGCACAACTGCCCTGGAGCCTGGAGCAGACCGACCTGGCTTTTTGCCACACCGCAGGGCTGGACTGGGACGCGGCCGAGGCCCTGGCGCCCCTGGGCGAGCGCGCCGTGGTCTCAGGCGATATCACGGGGCTGGTGCAGCAGGTGGTGGCTGCAGCGCGTGCCGGCGACCACATCTTGTGCATGAGCAACGGTGGCTTTGGCGGCATCCACGCCAAGCTGCTGGACGCCCTGCAAGCGCGCTGAAGACGGCTTGAGGCACAAGCCCGGCCTGGTGGCCGGGCACTGCCAGTGCCGAGCTTACTTGCCGCGCCGCGTCTGCACCGCCTGCGACAAGGTCTCGAGCAGATCCAGGGAATGGTCCCAGCCCAGGCAGGCATCGGTGATGCTTTGCCCGTAGGTCAGGCGCGAGGCGTCGTCCTTGCCCGGCGTGAACTTCTGGGCGCCGGCGTTCAGATGGCTCTCCACCATCACGCCGAACACCTGGCGCGAACCTGTCGCCACCTGGCCGGCGATGTCGCGGGCCACATCCACCTGCTTTTCATACTGCTTGCTGCTGTTGGCATGGCTGCAGTCCACCATCAGGGTGGCGGGCAACTCGGCCTTGGCCAGGTCGGCACAGGCCGCCGCCACGCTGGCAGCGTCATAGTTGGGGGCCTTGCCGCCGCGCAGAATGACGTGGCAGTCGTGGTTGCCATTGGTCTGCACGATGGCCACCTGCCCGTTTTTGTGGACGGACAAGAAGTGGTGACCGCGGGCCGCCGCCTGAATGGCGTCGGTGGCGATGCGGATGTTGCCGTCCGTACCGTTCTTAAAGCCAATGGGCGCTGAGATGCCGGAGGCCAGCTCGCGGTGCACCTGGCTTTCGGTGGTGCGGGCACCAATGGCGCCCCAGGCGATGAGGTCGCCGATGTACTGCGGCGAGATCACATCGAGAAACTCGCTGCCGGCCGGGAGCCCGAGGCGATTGATGTCGATCAGCAGTTGGCGCGCCATCCGCAGGCCCTCGTCAATGCGGTAGCTCTCGTCGAGATAAGGGTCATTGATCAGGCCCTTCCAGCCCACGGTGGTGCGCGGCTTCTCGAAGTACACGCGCATCACGATCTCCAGCGTGCCCGCGTACTTCTGGCGCTGCTCGGCCAGGCGGCGGGCGTACTCCAGCGCGGCAGCCGGATCGTGGATGGAGCAGGGGCCGATCACCACCAGCAGGCGGTCGTCCTCGCCGGACATGATGTTGCGGATGGCCTGACGGGTCTGGCTGATCAGGCCCTCCACCGCCGTTCCCCGGATGGGAAAGAAGCGGATCAGGTGTTCAGGCGGCGGCAGCACGGTGATGTCCTTGATGCGTTCGTCATCGGTCTGACTGGTCTTGTCGAGCGGACGCGCATACCAGGGCTCGCTGGCGTTCTGGACGGTTGCATTCATGGCGATCTCCTTGTGCGGCTTTCTGAAAAACGGGGATGAAAAAAAACCGCCGGGGTCTCCGGCGGTTCTTTGAGTCTGTGCTGCGCTTTAGGGCTTATGCGACATCCTCTCGACCGCCGGGGGCGTCAGAGAAGGCAAAGTAGGCAAAGTAAAAGCTCACGCGAGACATGCCCGCAATGTAGCACACGGGCATACAGGACTCCTGACGGTCTGGGTGGCGCAGGCCTTCAGGCCGTGCCGCCCACTGTCATGCCGTCGATGCGAAGGGTCGGCTGGCCCACGCCAACCGGCACGCTCTGGCCTTCCTTGCCGCAGGTGCCCACGCCCGAGTCCAGCTGCATGTCGTTGCCGATCATGCTCACGCGGGTGAGCGCATCGGGGCCGTTGCCCACAATGGTGGCGCCCTTGACAGGGTATTGGATCTTGCCGTTTTCCACCCAGAAGGCCTCGCTGGCCGAGAACACGAACTTGCCCGAGGTGATGTCCACCTGGCCGCCACCGAAGTTGGTGGCATAAAGGCCCTTCTTGATGCTGGCCACGATCTCCTCGGGCGCCTTGTCGCCGCCTAGCATGTAGGTATTGGTCATGCGCGGCATGGGCAGGTGGGCGTAGCTTTCACGGCGGCCATTGCCGGTGGGCTTGACCTTCATGAGGCGCGCATTCAGCGCATCCTGGATGTAGCCCTTGAGGATGCCGTCCTCGATCAGCACATTGCGCTGGCTGGGGTTGCCCTCGTCGTCCACGTTGAGCGAGCCGCGGCGGTCGGCCATGGTGCCGTCGTCGAGCACGGTCACGCCCTTGGCGGCCACGCGCTGGCCGATGCGTCCGGCAAAGGCACTCGAGCCCTTGCGGTTGAAGTCGCCCTCCAGGCCGTGGCCGATGGCTTCGTGGAGCAAGATGCCGGGCCAGCCGGGGCCCAACACCACGGTCAGCTCGCCCGCAGGCGCCGGCCGCGCCTCGAGGTTGGTGAGTGCAGCCTGCACGGCCTCGGAGGCATAACGGTCGACCAGCTCCTCATCAAAATAAGCCAGGCCCAAGCGACCGCCACCGCCGCTGGAGCCGACCTCGCGCCGCCCGCCCTGCTCGGCGATCACGGTCACGCTCAGGCGCACCAGGGGCCGCACGTCGGCGGCCAGCGTGCCATCGGCACGGGCGACCATCACCACGTCGTATTCCATCGCCAGGCCCGCCATCACCTGCACGATGCGGGGGTCCTTGGCCTTGGCGCGTTGCTCCACTTTCTCCAGCAAAGCCACTTTGGCCGTGCTGTCCAGTGTGGCAATCGGATCGATGCCGGCATACAGCGAGCGGCTGGCCGCCAGCTTGGCGGCAGGCGCCCTGCGGCCAGCCTTCACGCGCGCCTGCCCGCCCACCGAGGCAATGCTGCGCACCGTGTGGGCCGCATCCATGAGCGAGGCCGCTGAAATGTCGTCGGAGTAGGCAAACGCGGTTTTCTCCCCGCTGACGGCCCGCACGCCCACGCCCTGGTCAATGCTGAAGGAGCCGGTCTTGACGATGCCCTCCTCCAGGCTCCAGCCCTCGCTGCGGGTGTACTGGAAGTACAGGTCGGCATCGTCGGCGCCGTGGGCAGCGATATCGGCCAGGGCACGGCTGAGGTGGCTGCGCTCCAGGCCAAAAGGTGCGAGCAGCAGTTGCTCGGCAATGGCCAGCCGTTCGGTGGTGGAGGCCGTGCTCAGCCGCTGGGCGGCTGCGGCCGAGCTGCGGCTGGCGCCAGCGCGGGAGGCATTAAGGAGGGTCATAGGCAAATTGTAGGCAGCCTGCCCTGCCCCGGGGCCGCCCGGGGTTGATGCCTCAAGTCTGCACCAGGCGCTTGGCCTTACCGATGGACAGCAGCATGCCCAGCGCCAGGCCCAGCGTGACCATGGCGGTGCCGCCATAGCTCACGAAGGGCAGGGGCACACCCACCACCGGCAAGATGCCACTGACCATGCCCATGTTCACGAAGGCATAGGTAAAAAAGATCATGGTGATGGCACCGGCCAGCAGGCGCGCAAAAAGCGTGGAGGCCTCCAGCGCAATGGTCAGGCCGCGCAGAATCAGGAAGATGAAGCCGGCGATCAAGAGCAGGTTGCCCAGCAGGCCAAACTCTTCGGAATAGGCCGCGAAGATGAAGTCGGTGGTGCGCTCCGGGATGAACTCCAGGTGCGTCTGCGTACCAGACATGAACCCCTTGCCGAAGAAGCCGCCGGAGCCGATGGCGATCATGCCCTGGATGATGTGAAAACCCTTGCCCAGCGGGTCGCGCGTGGGGTCCAGCAGGGTACAGATGCGCTGCTGCTGATAGTCGTGCAGCACGAACCAGCGCACCCCGTCGGCGCACAGCTGCGGCTCGAACCACACCAGCAGCACCATGCCCACGAGGCCGACCACCAGCGGCGGCACGATCAGCCGCCAGTGCAGACCTGCAAAAAAGATGACCGACAGGCCGGCGGCCAGCACCAAAAGCGAGGTGCCGAGGTCGGGCTGCTTCATGATCAGGCCCACGGGCAGCATGAGCAGCAAGCCGGCCGCCATGAAGTCCAGCGGACGCAACTGGCCCTCGCGCTTCTGGAACCACCAGGCCAGCATCAGAGGCATGGCGATCTTCAAGATCTCGCTAGGCTGGATCACCACGCCCACATTCAGCCAGCGCGTAGCCCCTTTTTTGGTGATGCCGAAGAGCGCCACCGCCAGTAGCAGGGCCACGCCCAGCACGTACAGGGGCACGGCCATGGTCATCAGGCGCTGCGGCGGCACCTGGGCCACGGCAAACATGAGGATTCCCGCAATCAGCATGTTGCGCGCATGGTCCACGAAGCGGGTGCCATGGTCAAAGCCGGAGGAGAACATGATCAGCAGGCCTGCGGCTGCCAGCAGGCCCACAGCCAGCAGCAAAGGCGCATCCAAGCCCGCAAAAAGAGGGGAACAGCGTCGCCAGAGCGAAGGTTTGTCAAAGACCGCGGCCATGCGCGCATTATCCCCGCGGCACCTGCCTGTAAGCTCCCTGCATGGCCCTGACCCACCTGCTTTACCTGCACGGCTTCCGCTCCTCCCCCCAGTCCACCAAGGCCCGCCGCATGGCAGCCGAGGTGCAGGCGCGCTGGCCGCAGCTCCACTGGTGGTGCCCGCAGCTGCCGCCCTCGCCCGAGGCAGCGGCCGGGCTGATCTGGGAGGGCACGCGCGACTGGCCCTGCCAGGGCATGGCCGTGATTGGCTCCTCGCTGGGCGGCTTTTACGCCACCTGGCTGGCCGCACAGCGCGGCTGCACGCTGGTGGTGCTCAACCCGGCGGTGGCGCCGGCGCGCGACCTGGCGCGCCACATCGGGGAGCAGAGCACCTGGCAACAGCCCGACGAGCGCTTTTTCTTCGAGCCTCGTTTCGTGGACGAGCTGCGTGCCCTGCAGGCCGCTACCGGGGCCCTGCCTGAACGCTGCCTGGCCGTCATCGCCCAGGATGACGAGGTACTGGACTGGCGCGAGATGCAGGCCCGCTACGCCCAGGCCCACCTGCGCATCGTGCAGGGCAGTGACCATGCCCTGAGCGACTTCGAGCTGCACCTGCCGGCCATCCTCGACTTCCTGGCCGAGCGCTGAGCTAGTCGGCCAACCCCGCCTCTACACTAGCGCCTCCCTTAAAGGTGCCGATTTGTACGTATTGTTTGAAGATGCTGGCAAGTTCTTGGCCGGCCGCATCCTGTCGGAGGCCGAGTCCTCGCTGCAGGTGGAACTCGACTCTGGCAAGCGGGTGAAGGTCAAGGCCGCGCATGCCCTGATCCGCTTCGAGAAACCCGCCCCGGCTGAGCTGCTGCAAGCCGGCCAGCAATTGGCCGGCGACATCGACCTGGACCTGGCCTGGGAATTCGCCAGCGACGATGAATTTGGCTTCGCCGACCTGGCCCGCGACTACTTCGACCCCAGCCAGTCTCCCTCAGCCACCCAACAGGCGGCGGCGCTGCTGCGCCTGTATGAGGCACCGCACTACTTCCGCCGCGCCGGCAAGGGCCGCTTCAAAAAGGCGCCGACCGAGATCCTGCAGCAGGCCCTGGCTGCCATCGAAAAGAAAAAACAGGTGCAGGCCCAGATTGAAGACTGGGCGCAGGCACTGGCCCAGGGTAGCTGCCCCGAGCCCATCCTCGAGCAGCTCTACCGCATCCTCTTCAAGCCCGACAAGAACAGCGCCGAATACAAGGCCGTCGTGCTGGCCGCGCAGACCTCGCAGCTGGCCCCGCTGGAACTGCTCAAGCGTGCCGGCGCCATCAGCTCGGCCTACCAGTTTCACTGGCGGCGCTTTTTGTTCGAGCACTTTCCCAAGGGCACCGACTTTCCCAAACTGGCCGCACCGCAGATCAAGGACGAGCTGCCGGTGGCGGCCGTGCAGGCCTTTTCCATCGACGACTCACTCACCACCGAGATCGACGACGCCCTCTCAGTGCAGGGCCTGGGCTCGGGCGAAGTGACACTGGGCATCCACATTGCCGCGCCGGGCCTGGCGGTGCAGCCGGCCAGCGCCATCGACGCGCTAGGCCGCGCGCGCCTGTCCACCGTCTACATGCCCGGCCACAAGCTCACCATGCTGCCCGACGAGGTGGTGCAGCAATACACCCTGCAGGCCGGCCGCGACTGCCCGGCCGTCTCGCTGTATGTGACGCTGGATGAAGCGACGCTGGAGATCAAGGCCAGCCGCAGCCAGCTCGAGTGCGTGCCGATCGCCGAGAACCTGCGCCACGACCAGCTCGACGAGGTGTTCACCGACGCCTTCTTCGAGGCCACGCCCTCGCAGAGCGAGCCAGCCTGGGGCGCCGAGCTGCGCTTTCTGCACCGGCTGGCCCAGTCGCTCAAGGCTGGCCGCGAAGTGGTGCGGGGCAAGCCCGAGAACTTCAGCCGCCCGGACTACAACTTCCGGCTCGACAACGCCAGCGGCACCGAGCCCACGGGCGCGGAGCAGGTGAGCATCAGCGTGCGCCGGCGCGGCGCGCCGCTGGACCTGATCGTGGCCGAGGCCATGATCCTGGCCAACAAGAGCTGGGGCCTGTGGCTGGCCGAGCACGGCGTGCCCGGCATCTACCGCAGCCAGGCCAGCATGGCGCCGGGCGTGAAGGTGCGCATGAGCACCAAGGCCCTGCCGCACGCCGGCCTGGGCGTGCCCGCCTATGCCTGGAGCACCTCGCCGCTGCGCCGCTACGTGGACTTGGTCAACCAGTGGCAGATCATTGCCTGCATCCGCCACGGCCGCACAGCCGCGCTGGCCGCGCCCTTCAAGCCCAAGGACACGGAGCTGTTCGCCATCATCTCGGCCTTTGATGCCGCCTACACCGCCTACAACGGCTACCAGGCCAGCATCGAGCGCTACTGGACGCTGCGCTACCTCCAGCAGCAGGGCATTGGCGAACTGGTGGCCAGCGCCTTCAAGGACCAGCTGGTGCGCGCCGATGCGCTGCCGCTGGTGCTCAGCGCCGTCGGCGCGCAAGGGCTGCCGCGCGGCGCCCAGGTGCGCGTGCGGCTGGGCACGGTCGACGAGATCAGCCTGGACGTGGGCAGCACCGTGATCGAGCGGCTCGACAGCCCCGCCCAGCTGCAGGCCGATGGCGACGAGGAGCTCGAGGGCAGCGAATCCGAACTGGCGGCGGGGCCCATCTCGATCGCCGTCGACGTGGAGGACGCGCAGGCCACGGACGGTCCGCCCACGGAGGCAGCCAACTGAGCGGCTGGGCCAACACGGCTGGGCCACAATGAGCGGGTTCAAAAAAAGACGACATGGACCAGTACTACGTCATCGGCCATCCGATTGCCCACAGCAAGTCGCCGCAGATCCATGCCCGCTTCGCTGAGCTGACCGGCCAGACGCTGCGTTACGAGCGACTACTGGTCGAGCCTGGCCACTTTGGCGCCACCCTGGCTAAGCTGCTGGCCCGCGGCGATGTGCGCGGCTGCAACGTGACCGTTCCCTTCAAGCTCGAGGCCTTCGAGCAGGCGCATGAGGCCAGCCCCCGCGCGCAGCTGGCGCTGGCCGCCAACACGCTCCAGTTCGAGGGCGGCCGCATCTGCGCCGACAACACCGACGGCCTGGGCCTGGTGCGCGATATCGAAGTCAACGCTGGCCAGCCGCTGCAAGGCCGCGATGTGCTGCTGCTCGGCGGTGGCGGCGCCGCCGCCGGCGCCCTGGGGCCGCTGCTGCTGGCCGGTCCCCGGCGCCTGGTGCTGGCCAACCGCACGCTGGCCAAAGCCCAAGCCATTGCCCAGCGCCACCGCGAGCATCCCAGCCTGGCAGAGGCGCTTGCGCGCACCGAGCTGGTGGTGCTGCCTCTGGGCGCAGAGCTACCAGCCTCGGACGTGGTGATCAATGCCAGCGCCAGCAGCCTCTCGGGCGAGGACATGCCTCTGGTGCCTGCAGCCCTTCAGCCCGGTGCCCTGGTCTACGACATGATGTATGGCCCCGCCGCCGAGCCCTTCCTGCGCTGGGCCGCCGACTGCGGCGCGCGCTGCCGCGACGGCCTGGGCATGCTGGTAGAGCAAGCCGCCGAGGCCTTCCTGCTCTGGCGCGGGGTGCGTCCCCCGGCCGCCACGGTACTCCACGAGATGCGCCAGGCCCCGTGAAGGCCTGAGTAACCGCATGCGGATCCTGCTGCGCCTCTTCGGACTCGTGCTGCTGTCCCTGCTGTGCCTGCAGCTGTACTTCGCCGCCCGTATCCTGGCCATGAACTGGATCAACCCGGAGTCCACCGCCTTCCAGCGCTCAGAAGCCTGGCGCGTGACCCAGACCACCGGCCAGTTGAACTGGCGCCAGCAGTGGGTGCCCTACGCGCAGATCTCCGTGCACCTCAAGCGGGCCGTCATTGCTTCGGAAGATGCCTCCTTCGCCGAGCACGACGGCGTGGACCTGGAGGCGCTGGAAAAAGCCTGGGACAAGAACCAGAAGGCCCAGGCCCGCGCCGCCCGAAGCGACAGCCGGGCACCAAAAATCGTGGGCGGCTCCACCATCACACAGCAGCTGGCCAAGAACCTCTTTCTATCGGGCGAGCGCACGCTGGTGCGCAAAGGCCAAGAGCTGGCGCTCACCTTCATGCTTGAGGCCTTCCTGTCCAAGCAGCGCATCCTGGAGATCTATCTCAACAGCGTGGAGTGGGGCGAAGGCGTGTTCGGCGCCGAGGCGGCGGCGCGGCACTACTTCCGCAAGCCCGCAGCGCGCCTGAGCGCCTACGAAGCCGCCCGGCTGGCCGTGATGCTGCCGCGGCCGCGCTACTTTGAGACGCGGCCGAATTCCGGCTACCTGATGAACCGGGCCCTGACCATCACGGCGCGCATGGGCGCGGTAGAGCTGCCATGAACCGGCCCGCCTCCCCGCAGGCGCTGCGCATCCTCGGCGTGGACCCGGGCCTGCAGGTGGCCGGCTTCGGCGTGATCGACGTGCAAGGCGCGCAGCTGGACTACGTGGCCAGCGGCACCATCCGCACCGACGTGCGCCAGAGCCTGCCCGAGCGCCTGAAGGTGCTCTATGAGGGCGTGCGCGAGGTGGTTGCCCGCTACCAACCCGACGCCTCCTCCGTGGAGATCGTCTTCGTGAACAACAACCCGCAGGCCACGCTGCTGCTGGGCCAGGCCCGCGGCGCCTGTGTGACGGCGCTGGTCTCGGCCGACATGCCGGTGCATGAATACACAGCGCTGCAGCTCAAGAAGGCCGTGGCCGGCCACGGCCGTGCGGCCAAGGAGCAGGTGCAGGAGATGGTGATGCGCCTGCTGCGCTTGCCGGGGCTGCCCGGCAAGGACGCCGCCGATGCCCTGGGCCTGGCCATCACGCATGCCCACGTGGGCGCCGCCATGGCGCGCCTGCGCCAGGCCAGCACGCAAACAGGAACGGTGGTTGGCGGCGACGCCGAAGCCAGGCTGGCCGGGCGCTACCGAGACGGCCGCAGCCGTTAGACCCACCACCGGCCTTCGGTCAATCGGACGGGGGTATGCGGCGAAACAGCTGTGCGAGCTTCAGCGCAATGGGTGTCAGGGGCACCTGCGCTCGCAGGATCAGCGAAACGTCCCAATCAGGCATGGGCTCTTGCAATGGCAAGGCTGTGAGCCTGCCCGCGCGCGCCAGGTGCGCCACCAGACGGGCGGGCAGCAAGCTCAAGGCATCGGAGGATTCCAGCAGGTTCAGCGAGGACAGAAAGGAATCCGACACCAGCCAGGGCGTAGGTACGGGCAGGCCGTTCTCGCGAAACACGGGCGCGTACAGCGATCCCGGACCCTCCGCCGAGCCATGCTGCAGCCATTCGCAATCAAGCAAATCGCGCAAGGACCGCACGCCCGCCTTGGGGTGGTCGGAACGGCAAGCCACCACCAGCTTGTTTTCATAAAGCCGTTCGGTCAGGAACTCCGAGGTGGATGTCTTGCGCGACGGCGGCTGTGCACCCACGGCAAAGTCGGCCAGACCCTCGCGCAGCAACTGCACGGTATCGGGATACACGGATTCGCGCACCCGGACCTGAATGGCCGGGAATTCACGGTGAAAACGCTGCAGCACCGCCGGAAGCAGCAAAAGCGCCGGGCTGGGCGAGATGGCCACAGTCACCCCACCGCGCGCCGCACCGCGCATCTGCTCAATCTCGTCACGAAGACGCTCGATTTCCTGGGAAATGCCGCGTCCTCGCGTGACGATGGACTGACCAAACTTCGTGAGATTGGCGCCACGCGCCGTCCGATGCACCAAGGGCACGCTCAACTCTTCTTCGAGCGCGGCCAGGCTCTTGCTCAAGGCCGGCTGCGTCAGGCCCAGGCGCCGTGCCGCCGCACGCACGCTGCCGGTTTCAGCAATGGCCACCAGGGCCTGAATCTGATGCAACTTCACTGATAGCTTTTGGTTATTGCTTGAAAGAAGAGTTTTCTTGATCCTGATCAAGGTGAATTCTACATTTGCACCACTGAAATCCGCTCCGAAGGCCAGGCCTGCTAGCTATGTCAAACGAAAAACACACAGTCAAGGTCATGCGGATCACCGAAGTGGCGCAGGGCGTCCGTGAGATCGTCCTGAAAAGTGCCAACCCTGGGTTATTGCCTGCCTTCACCCCAGGCGCCCATGTCGATGTGTTCCTGCCCAATGCCATGGCCCGCGCTTACTCGCTCACCAACGCATCTGAACCGCAAGGCGCCACTGAATATGTTCTGGCCATCGGCCTGGCCTCTGCCAGCCGCGGCGGCTCCCGATACGTGCACGAGCAACTCCAGGAGGGTGAACTGCTTGAGGTGGGCACGCCGCGCAATCTCTTTCCCCTGTCAGATGACCCTGCCCCAGCGCTGCTGATCGCCGGGGGCATTGGCATCACGCCGCTGCGCGCCATGGCCAGGCTTCGCCAGGCCCAGAAGCGGCCGTGGCACCTGGTGTATGCCGCCCGCAGCCGAGCCCACGCGGCCTACGCCAGCGAACTGATGGCCCATGGTGATGCCGTTGAATTTCACTTCGACAGCGAGATGGGCGGCCCCCTGGCGGTGGGCCAGGCCCTGGCTGGCTTGACCCCGCAAACCCACCTGTACTGCTGCGGCCCGCAGGCACTGATGGACAAGGTCCGTGAACTCGCCGCAGGCCATCCCAGCAGCCACCTTCACTTTGAGTCGTTCGGCGCACAGCTGCCCGCCAGCACAGGTCCTCAAGCTCGCGGCTTTGCCGTGGAGCTGGCCCGCCAAGGCCGCGTCATCGAAGTCGCCCCCGACCGCTCACTCATCGACTGCCTTGAGGACAGCGGCGTGGTGGTGCCGTCAGTGTGCCGCGAAGGCATTTGCGGTGCCTGCGAGTGCACCGTGCTGGGCGGCGAAGTCGATCACCGCGACTCCATCCTCAGCGATGCCGAAAAGCAAGCCAACCAGACCATGATGATTTGCGTCTCGCGCGCCAAGGGCGAGCGCCTGGTTCTCGATCTCTGAATCCTTGTCCTGAGACCCCATGAAATCCCATTTTGAACACCTGGTTGACCTCACCCGAGGCGACATCAACCGCGCCATCTTCTCAGACGCACAGACCTTCGAGATGGAACTCGAGCGCATCTTTGCGAAGTGCTGGCTGCTGCTGGGCCATGAATCGATGCTGCCCAAGCCCAACGACTTCTTCACCACCTACATGGGCCGCGACCCGGTGATCGTCACGCGCAAGGCCGACGGCACGTTCGGCTGCTTTTTGAACATGTGCCGACATCGGGGCAATCGGGTATGCCGTGCAGACTCAGGCAACGCGCGCGCCTTCAGCTGCGCCTTCCATGGCTGGACTTTCTCTAACGATGGCCGTCTGAGCAACGTGCCAGGCTTCAAAGAAATCTACCTGGAAAAGCTCGATCTCGATGCCCATGGCCTGGTGCCGGTCGCCAAGATCGCCAGCTACAAGGGCTTGCTGTTCGCCACCTTTGATCGCAACGCTCCCTCGCTGGAAGACTACCTGGGTGACATGGCCTGGTACCTGGACATGATCCTAGACCGCCGCGAAGGTGGCATCGAGTTCCTGCCCGGCACCCACAAATGGCTGGTGCACACCAACTGGAAGTTTCCGGTGGACAACTTCATCGGTGACAGCTACCACGGGCCGGTCAGCCACAAATCGGCCTGGATGTCGGGCTTCGAAGGGATGCCGCGCCGCAAGAGCGGTTATGGCTACGAAGGCTTTCAGGTGAACCCGGGAGGCGGCCACGGCTTTGGCGTGCGCTGGGCGGACAACCGCGACGAGGTGTTCGAGATGGCCCTGCCCGAATTCGTCGACTACGAGAAAGCACGCCTGGAGGAATCCATTCAGCGCCTGGGCGACTTGCGCGGCCTGCATTTCTCGCCTATGCATGCGTCGATTTTCCCCAACGTCTCCCTGCTTTGGCAGGGCGGCGCGATCCGCGTGTGGCACCCCAAGGGCCCGCAGCTGACGGAGGCATGGGGCTGGTGCTTCGTCGATAAGGCCGCGCCTGCGGACTACAAGCGCGAAAAGGCCTTGCACATGATTCAGCGCCATGGCACCAGCGGTACCTGGGAAGCCGACGACGTGGACAACTGGGTGCAGTGCAACAACGCCAGCGAAGGCTACGTGGCCAGGCGCTATCCGCAGAACCTGGAGATGGGCCTGGGTGACGAAATCAATGACCCCCGCAGCATCCACCCTGACATCCGCGGTCGACTGGGGCGCTTCCAGTCCGAAATCAACCAGCGCGGCTTCTACGACAAATGGGCCCGCATGATGGACGATGCCACCGCGCCCAATGTGCCTGACATGTCGCGCAAGGCCTGCTCTTCGGAGATGAGCGCATGAGCATCGCCACGAGCACGCAGCCCGCACTGGCCGACATGAACCTGTGGTTCCAGGTGCAAACGTTCCTCCACCTTGAAGCGCGGCTGCTGGACGACCACAAGCTCGACGAATGGGTGGCTCTCTTTGATGAGGACCTGCGCTACTGGATGCCTCTGGTGACCAACCGCACAGGGCGCGATACGGGCAAGGAGATCAGCCTCTTTGGCGAAGTGGCCCACTTCGACGATGACAAGACCAGCCTGAGCAACCGCGTCAAACGTCTGTCCACAGGCATGGCCTGGTCGGAAACGCCTGCCTCACGCACACGGCACCTCATCACCAACGTAGAGGTGATGGCGCAAAACGGTGATGGCACGCTGCAGGTGCGATCGAACTTTCTGGTGTACCGGTCACATTTGGAATACGACTTCGAACTCTTCAGCGGCGCACGCCATGACAGTCTGCGACCGGCTGACGGTAGCTGGAAGATTTTCCGACGCGACATCCTGCTGGACCAGGCTGTGGTGACTCAGAAAAACCTGGGCATCTTCTTCTGATATGGCCGACGCCGCAGAAAGTCTGCTCGGCCGCTTGGGCCTGCAAGGGCGAATGGCGCTGGTGACAGGGGCCGGCGCAGGCCTGGGCCAGGCCATCGCGCACAGCCTGGCAGCCCTGGGCGCGCGCGTAGCGGTGCTGGACTTGCAGGCGAAGGCAGCTGAAGAGACCGCCGCCAGCCTGCCAGGCCAGGGCCACCTGGTCCTGCCCTGCGACGTGGCTGACGGAGCCGCCGTGCAGCGCAGCGTCGAGCAGGTGTGCCAGCAGGCAGGACGCCTGGACATCGTGGTCAACAGTGCAGGCGTGACCTGCCGTCCAGGTATGCCCTTTACCAACAACACGGACGCCGACTGGAACCGGGTGTGGGACATCAACGTCAAAGGCGCTGTGCACGTGTGCGGCGCGGCCCGGCAGGCGCTGATTGAATCCGGAAACGGTCGCATCGTGAACCTCTCATCCGTGGTGGGCGTGATCTCTGCGCCCTACATGCCTCCCTACACCGTGTCCAAGGCAGCACTCATTTCCCTGACCAAGGTGCTCGCACGCGAGTTGGCAGAGCATCACATCACGGTCAATGCGGTGTGTCCGGGCTTCATA
>CANGYC010000011.1 GCA_947457975.1 Comamonadaceae bacterium
CCAGGAACAGGGGCGGATCGCCCAGCGGAGTGAGCGAGCCGCCTGCATTGGAGACGATGAAGATAAAGAACACGATCACATGGGCCTTGTGCTCGCGGTTGTCGTTGGCGCGAATCAAAGGCCTCAGCATCAGCATGGAGGCGCCCGTGGTGCCCATGAAGCTGGCCAGCACGGCACCTATGAGCAAAATCAGGGCATTGAGCGCAGGAGTTCCATGCAGATTGCCTCGGATGTAGATGCCTCCGGCCACGGTGAAGAGCGCCGTGAGCAGCAGGATGAAGGGGATGTACTCGCCAAAGAGCACATGCACCATGGCCGAACCGGTGCTGGCCAGCCCCTGACTGAAGGCAAAGGGCAGAAGAAAAGCCAGCGCCCAGGCAGCCGTGATCTTGCCGTAGTGGTGATGCCAGAGCCGGGCAGCCAGCAGGGGCATGAATGCAATGGACAGCAGGACGCCGACAAAGGGGAGCGCCCACCAGAAGGTGAGCTGGCTGCCATCGAGGTTGGCAGCGGAGGCCAGCAAGGGGCACAGGCCCAAGAGGGCAGCGAGCCCGGATTTAATCAAGACGGTCATGGTTTCTAACCAGCAGGTATTCAGGCCGCGCATTGTGCCCAAGCACCGGGCCGGTGATCATGCGGAAAGCCCCAATCCCCTTCAGGCTGGGGCGCTGATGTCAAAGACCTGGCGCAGGTAGGCCAGGTACTTTTCGTCCTCGCACATGTTCTTGGACGGCGTGTCCGACAGCTTGGCCACGGGCTGCCCATTGCAGCGCACCATCTTGATGACGATCTGCAGCGGCTCGTAGCCCAGGTCGTTGGTGAGGTTGGTGCCGATGCCAAAGGCCAGCTGACAGCGGCCACTGAACTGCCGGAACAGTTCAATGGTCTTGGGCACGGTGAGGCTGTCGCTGAAGATCAGGGTCTTGGTGAGCGGGTCCACGCGGTTCTGCTTGTAATGCTCGATCAGGCGCTCGCCCCAGGCGAAGGGATCTCCGCTGTCGTGGCGGGCGCCGTCGAAGAGCTTGCAGAAGTACATGTCGAAGTCGCGCAAGAAGGCGTCCATGCCGTAGACATCCGACAGCGCAATGCCCAGGTCACCCCGGTACTCGCGCGCCCAGGACTCAAAGCCGAAGACCTGGCTGTCGCGCAGGCGCGGCCCCAGAGCCTGGCAGGCCTGCAGGTATTCGTGCGCCATGGTGCCCAGCGGCGTAAGCCCGAGCTTCATGGCGAACAACACATTGCTGGTGCCGGCGAACTGCCCTTGAGGGCCGGAGCCCAGACGGGCATTGAGCGTGCGCAGCACCTCCTCGTGCCAGGCCACCGAGAAGCGGCGGCGGGTGCCGTAGTCGGCGATCTTTAAGGCCTCCAGGCCCTCAGCCTGCAGTTCACCGATCTTGGCGTCCAGGCGCTTGCGGCCTTCAATGAAGTCCGGCAGCTTCTGCGTGTTGCGAAAGTACACCTCGTTGATGATGGCCAGCACCGGGATCTCAAAGAGGATGGTGTGCAACCAGGGCCCTTTGATGGTGACGTCAATCTCACCCGAAGGCAGCGCCCTGACCTCCACGTTTTTTTCGTTGAGCCTGAACAGGCCCAGGAAATCCACGAAGTCGCTCTTGATGAAGCGCATGGAGCGCAGGTAAGCCAGCTCGGCATCCTGAAATCTCAGGGTGCACAGGGCGCGGATTTCCTCGCGGATCTCGCTGACCAAGGGCGCCAGCGGTCCGACACCGCCAGTTCCCGCGTTGCGGCACTTGAAGCGGTACTCCACCTGCGCGCCCGGGAACTGATGCAGTACCACCTGCATCATGGTGAACTTGTAGAGATCGGTGTCGAGCAGGCTGGTGATGATCATGGCAGGGCCAGGCGAATGGGCGGCTGGCTGGCTCAGTCGACGCCGAGAAAATCGACTTCAAAAAGCAGCGTGGCGTTCGGTGGGATCACGCCACCGGCGCCGCGCGCGCCGTAGCCCAGCTCAGGCGGAATCACCAGGCGGCGCGTGCCGCCGGCGGACATGCCCTGCACGCCCTCGTCCCAGCCGCGAATCACGTGACCAGCACCCAGGGGAAATTCAAAGGGCTCGCCGCGGTCTTTGCTGGAGTCGAACTTCTGGCCAGCCTGGCCGTTTTCGTAAAGCCAGCCGGTGTAGTGCACGCGCACGTACTGGCCGGCCTTGGCGATGGCGCCGGTGCCCAGCACCGTGTCTTCATATTGGAGGCCGGAGGCCGTCGTGGTCATGGTCATGAAACAGGTCCTTCAGGTTGGAAACTGGACTGTACCCGCAAGCAGGTGCACGACCCGGTCAGCGGCCTGCTCGACCTGGCGGTTCTGCTCGGCCACCAAGAGGCCCAGCCCCTCAGCGCGCAGAGCCAGCAGGGCGTCGCGGATGGATTCGATCAGCAGGGGCGAAATGCCCTCGCAAGGCTCGTCGAGCAGGAGCAGGCGCGGCGAAGCCATCAGGGTGCGGGCAATGGCCAGCATCTGCTGCTCGCCGCCGCTCATCAGCGCTGCGGCTCGGCCGAGCATGGGTTTGAGCAGGGGAAAGCGGTCCAGCACCCAGGCTTCGCGCGCCTCGGGCTGCGACCCTGCGGCCACGCGCAGGTTTTCGCGCACGCTCAGCCCCGAGAAAAGACGCCGGTCCTCGGCCACGTAGCCGATGCCAGCGCGAGCACGACGGTGCGTTGGCCAAGCCGCGAGTTCGTGGGGGCCAGCGCCCGCATCAAAGCGAATCTGTCCGCGCGTGCGCACTTCCAGGCCCATGATGGCCTTGAGCAGCGTCGACTTGCCGGCGCCATTGAGGCCCTGCAGCACCACCATCTCGCCGGCGCGCACGTCCAAGTCGATGCCGAACAAGGCCTGGGCGGGGCCATAAAAGGCCTCGAGGCCGCGCACTTCAAGCATGGCCGACCTTCCCCGCCGGCAGAAAGTCCAGCCCGGTCTGGCCCAGGTAGCGGGCCTGCACCACCGGGTCGCGCGCGATGTCCTCAAAGCGTCCTTGCGCGGCCAGCCGCCCCTCAATCAGCACCAGCACCCGGTCGGCCGTGCCGGCCACCGCATCCATGTTGTGTTCGGTGTAGAGCACGGTCAGCCCGCCATCGGCGAGCTTGCGCACCCACTGCATCAGTGCTTGCCGCTCCTGACCGGCCAGGCCCGCCGCCGGCTCGTCGAGCAACAGCAGGCGCGGCTGCCCGGCCAGCGCCAGAGCGAGCTCCAGCCGTTTCTTGGCCCCATAAGGCAGGCTGGCGGCCTCCTGGTTAGCCAGTGCCCCAAGGCCCGCCTGAGCCAGCAAGGCATCGGCCTCAGGCTGGTGGCGCCGACCCAGCGGCCGCCAGGCCGGCCAATGTCCCTCGCGGACCTGCAGGGCCAGCTGAACGTTGTGGCGCACAGTCAATGCCTCGAAGACCTGGGCTACCTGAAAGCTGCGGGCCACACCGCGCTGCAAGCGCTCACGCGGGCTCCAGCCAAGAAGGCTCACACCCTCCCAAAGCACCTGGCCCGAGGTCGGCCGCTGCTGGCCCGCGATGCAGGCAAAGCAGGTGGACTTGCCCGCGCCATTGGGACCAATGAGGGCCACGCACTCACCGGGCATGACCTCGAAATCCACGCCATCGACGGCCTTGACGCCACCGAAATGGCGCACCAAGCCCCGCACCACCAGGGCCACGCCGTTCATGTCTGCGCTCCTGCGGCGGTCTGGCGGCTCAGGCGATCACGCCAGCGCCTGGGCAAGGACAACAGACCCGACGGCGCCGCCACCATGATGAGCATGATGACCAGCCCCAGCAGGCCGCGCCAGTAGCTCACTTCGCGCCCCAGCTCCGCCGAGATGTAGCTCAGCAACAGCCCACCCGTTAGCGCGCCCCACCACTGGTGGACACCGCCGAGCAGCACCACCAGCAGCGCATCCACCGACATGGCCACACTAGCGACCGACGGAAAAACCGCGCCCTTGTGCGCGGCGAACAGGGCCCCGGCCAGGCCCGCACCGGCGGCGCTCATGACGAACACGCGGTACTGCAGCCGGTGAATCGGCAGGCCCGAGGCCTCGGCACGCAAGGGCGCATCGCGCAGGGCCTGCAGCGCCGCCCCCTGCACCGACAAGGCCAGGCGCCTGAGCATCCAGAGCGCCGCCAGGGTCAGGGCCAGCATGGCGGCGTAGAAGGCATCGCGCCCCTCCTGCGGAACCAGGGCCAGGCCGATGAGGCCGTTGTCTCCCCCGGTCAGTCCCACCCACTGCGTGGCAGTCGCCCAGACCACCTGGGCCAGCGCCAGCGAGAGCATGGCCAGGTACACCCCGGTGCTGCGCACCACCGCGGCGCCGAACATGGCCGCCAGCAGCGCCGCAGCCGCCATGCCGACCACCACGGCCGCCAGCAGGCCCCAACCGAAGTGCAGATGCACCAGGGCCGCGCCGTACGCGCCCAGCCCAAAGTAAGCGGCATGCCCGAAGCTCACCAGCCCGGCCAGGCCCATCATGGCCTGCAGGCTCAGGCCAAAGATGACCAGCACCATGGCATCCAGGGCCAGGGCTTGCCAGTAGGGCCCGCCCATCCAGGCCCAGGCCGCCAGACACAGCAGGGCCAGCACGGCCAGGGCCAGGCCTGATCGGCTGGGCGACAGGCCCCGGAAAACCTGGGCCGGCTCGCGCACCGCGTGCACCGGCATGCCTGTGCGGCCAGCTAAGCCCTGAGGCCGGAAGACCAGCACCGCGGCCATGGTGAGGAACACCAGCACCAGCGTGGCCTGTGGGAACCACTGGATACCCAAGGCATGGACCAGGCCAATCAGCACGGCCGCGGCAAATGCACCTCCGATGCTGCCCAACCCGCCCGTGACCACCACCACGAAGGTCTCGACCACCACGGCCATGTCCATCTGCAGATGAGCGGGCTCGCGCGGCAACTGCAGGGCCCCGGCCAGTCCCGCCAGGCCGCAGCCCAGCACCACGGCGCCCAGCATGAGAGGCCGGGGGTTCACACCCAGGGCGCCGAGCATCTCGCGGTCCTGGGTGGCCGCGCGCAGGCGTTGGCCAAAGAGCGTGCGCGTGAGCAACAAGTGCAGGCCCAGCCACACCAGGGGGCCTAGCCCCATCAGCACCAACTGGTAGACCGGGAACAACTCGCCACCCACGTCCACCGCGCCCTTGAGGCCTGGAAAGCGTGGCGCGAACACCTCCTCGTTGCCGAATGCCCAGCGCATGGCGTCATGCAGCGCCAGCGTGAGGCCAAAAGTGGCTACCAGCTGGTACAGCTCAGGCACACCCGCCATGCGGCGCAGCAAGAAGAAGTCGGCCAGCGCACCCACACCCGCAGCCACGGCCGCCCCCATCAGCATGGCCAGCAGGTACAGCGCAGGATGCGCTGCCCAGCCCGGGAACCAGTCAGTGACCCAGTGGGCCGTGAACAGGGCCCCGAGCATGAAAAAGCTGCCGTGGGCGAAGTTGACGATGCGCGTCACACCGAAGATCAACGTCAGGCCTGCGGCCATGAGGAACAGCGTGCTGGCGTAGGACAGGCCGCCCAGCACTTGCACCAGGAAGGAGGAAGCGCTCATGAATCAGACGGCAGGCGAACAGAAGACGGACCGCAACGTCAATCCAGCCAGGCGGTGAACTGCTCGGCCGGCACGCGCGGCGTATAGAAGTCATTGACCAGCGCCGCCTCGTCTGCATAGCCCAGGGCCATGCCGCAGACCACCATCTCGTCAGGGCCGGCGCCGATGTGCGGCAGGATGATGCTGGCAAAGCCGTTCCACGCCGCCTGGGGACAGGTGTGAAGGCCCTGGCCGCGGGCGGCCAGCATGAGGTTTTGCAGAAACGCACCGTAGTCCAGCAGGCTGCCTCGGCCCATGACCCGGTCCATGGTGAATATCAGGCCCACGGGTGCATCGAAGAAACGGAAATTGCGCTGGTGCTGCGCATGCATCTTATCCTTCTCGCCCTTGGTGATGCCCAAGAGGCCATAGAGGCTCCAGCCGTTCTCGCGGCGGCGGTCGATGTAGGGCGAGACCCAGCGCTCGGGGTAGTAGTCGTACTCTTCGCGGTACTGCTCGGCCAGCGCCGGGTTGGCGCGCAGGGCATCGTGCGCGGCACAGACCTTATCGACCAGGCTGTCGCGGCTGCCCCCCTGCAACACGTACACCTTCCAGGGCTGGGTGTTGGTGCCTGAAGGCGCGCGGCTGGCCTGGGTCAGCAGGTGCTGCACCACAGCCTTGTCTACTGGGCGGGGCAGAAAGGCGCGCACCGACATGCGGCTGGTGATCGCCTCATCCACGGTGGCGGCAGAACGGCTCAGGGGAAGGGGGTTCTTGCTCATGTCAGGTTCTCCAGAACGGCCAGGAATTCAAGCGCCAGGGGGCGAGGGCGGCGGGTGCTGCGGTCCACGTAGACGCGCACGAAATGGCCACGCGCGGCGCAGGGCTTGGTGTCGTCACCGGGGAACAGCCCCACCTCGTAGCGCACGCTGGAGGTGCCGATGTGCGCCACCCGCAAGCCGGCCACCACAGGCTGCGGAAAGGCCAGGGGCGCGAAATAGTGGCACTGGGTCTCGACCACCAGGCCAATGGAGGCGCCGGCGTGGATGTCCAGCACGCCCTGCTCGATCAGGTGGCTGTTGACCACCGTGTCGAACCAGCTGTAGTACACGACGTTGTTCACATGGCCATAGACGTCGTTGTCGGACCAGCGTGTGGTGATGGGGCGAAAGGTCCGATAGGCGCTGCGCGGCTCGGGCTGGGGACGGCTGGCAGGTGTGGAGGACATGGCTGGGGGATCAGGGACGGGGGGGCGCACGGCGGTGCGTGATTTTGCCAGTGCAGTCCAAAAGAGTCCGCAGAAGACTCAGCGCTGCCAGCGCGCCCAGTAGTCCAGCGCCACCTTGAAGGTGTTGAGCTGCACCTGCACGGTGTCCTCAATCTCCTTGCCGTAGCCGCCGGCCATGGCAAAAGCCAGGGGAACGCGGCGCTGCCAGGCCCAGTCGAACACGCGCCGGTCGCGGGCCTCCAGGCCATCGAAACTCAAGGACAGGCGGCCCAGGCGGTCGCCTTCGTGGGGGTCGGCCCCGGCCAGGTAGATCACCAGCCCAGGCTCGAAGCACCGCTCGAGCTCCTCCAGGGCGCGCTCCAGGGCTTCGAGGTAGGCGCTGTCCCCGCAGCCGTCAGGCAGATCGATGTCCAGGTCGCTGGCCTCTTTGCGGAAGGGAAAATTCTTCTGCCCGTGCAGCGACAGGGTGAAGACGCTGGGGTCGTCCTGGAAGATGCGGGCCGTGCCGTTGCCCTGGTGCACGTCCAGGTCGACCACGGCCACCTTGAGCGCCGGGCGCTGAGGACCGTGCTGGCGCGCCCACTCGGCCTGCATGAGACGGGCGGCCACGGCAGCGTCATTGAAGACGCAAAAGCCACCGCCCTGCCCTGCGCTGGCGTGGTGGGTGCCGCCGGCCATGTTCGCAGCCAGCCCCTGGGGCCGGTCCTGGCCGCTGCCGGGCAGCCCCAGGGCCACGCGGGCGGCAGCCACCGTGGCGCCGGCAGAGCGCCTGGAACGCTCGACCATCTCGGGCGTCCAGGGAAAGCCGATTTCGCGCTGCGCGGCTGCAGGCAAGCTGCCCGTCTTGATGGCCTCGATATAGGCCGGCGTGTGCGCCAGGGCCAGTTCACCATCGCTGGCTGCCGGTGCCACCTGGGTCTGGACCTGCGGCAAGGTCTGCGCCACGCGTTCGCGCAAGCGGCCGTACTTGGCCATTGGAAAACGATGACCCGGCGGCAAGGGGAGGATGAACTGGTCGGCGTAAAAAGCTTGCAAGGCAGCACCCGGGGCGTTGGCAGCGGCGCATTGTCCACGCCACTGGATCTAGGGTGCCCCACCTAAAAATGCTGCAATGCAACAAAAACACTTGCAAAGGCGACAAGCACCCCTATACTTCAGGTCATGTTGCAGTGCAGCAAAAGATGAAAAACACATCGGCAGCGTCGCAACACCCTTCCCTTAAACCCCAATGGAGATATGAATATGTTGACCGCTGACCAAGTGATGGCCTCCCAAAAAGCAAGCCTCGAAACCCTGTTTGGCCTGACCAACAAGGCTTTCGAAGGCGTGGAAAAGCTGGTGGAGCTGAACGTGCAAGCCTCCAAGGCTGCCCTGTCTGAGACCGCCAACCACAGCCAAGCTGTGATGAGCGTCAAAGACGCCCAAGAACTGCTGGCCCTGCAAGCTGGTCTGATGCAACCCCTGGCCGAGAAGACCGCTGCCTACAGCCGTCATCTGTATGACATCGCCAGCGGCACGACCGCCGAATTCACCAAGGCTTTCGAAGGCCACACCGCTGAGTTCCAGTCCAAATTCGTCAATCTGGTCGACAGCGCTGCCAAGAACGCCCCCGCAGGCTCCGAGACTGCTGTGGCCGTGATGAAGGGCGCCGTGGCTGCCGCCACCAACGCCTTCGAGTCCGTGCAAAAAGCCGTCAAGCAAGCCACTGACCTGGCCGAAGCCAACCTGAACGCCGTGAGCAACACCGCTGTCAGCGCCGCCAAGACCACCAGGAAGCGCTGAGCCCGTCTGGCCAGACCGAAAGGCCTGGCCGACCTGGCTTTCATCGAGAAGATTGTCTCCTCGGGTCCCTCGGAAAGTGGTTTCAAGGACCCGTTACAAGCCCGGCTTTTGAGCCGGGCTTTTTTTCGCCCAACGCTGTCGCCGTGTCGAATGCTCAGGGCTTGACGGGGATCGCCAGGGCTTCAATGCGGGCACGCAAAGCGGGCAAGGCCGATTGCATGGCTGCTCGCCCTGACTCGATGGCCTTGTGGCGCGCCGAAAAGTCCGCGCTGCGCAGGCCCACCAGGGAGGGCCGGACCACCACGTCGGCATGCTTGAGCTCATGCTGGTTGATGCTCTTGCCCATGATGTTGAAGGTCTGCAACAGGATCTGAAAGGTGTCCCCTGCGGGCTGCCCTTCAGGCGCATCCGAAATGTCGATCGCTATCACCAGTTCGGCACCCATCTGCCGGGCGAACTGCACAGGCACCGGCGCCACCAGACCACCATCGACATAGTCCCGGCCACTGATGCGCACGGGCTGGAAGACCGCCGGAACCGCACTGGAGGCGCGCACCGCAGTGCCCGTGTCACCCCGCCTGAACAGCACGGGCTGGCCGTTGCCCAGGTCGGTGGCGACCACCCCAAAAGGAATGCGCATGTCTTCAATCAGGCGGCTGCCCACGGCCTCATTCACATAACGGGCCAGCGCCTCGCCTCGGAACACGCCGCGGTTGACGATGGGCACCATCCAGTCGGCCAGGGCCACCTCCTCGATCTGCAGGGCCGCCTGCTGCAACTGCAGGCCGGTTTTCCCGCTGGCATACAGGGCGCCCACCACGCTGCCGGCCGAGGTGCCCACCACCAGCGCAGGACGCAGTCCGGCCTCTTCCAGCACCGAAATCACACCCACATGGGCAAAACCCTTGGCCGCTCCGCCACCCAGCGCCAGGCCGATGCGCGGCGGGCGTTTAGGTACGGGGGCGACCACGGGGGCGGCCACGGGCTCGACCACGGGGGCGGCCGGTGGCGCTGTGGCAGCGGGGATCGGTTCGGCGACACGGGGCGCGCTCGTGCAAGCAGAAAGAAGGGCGACCGCGAGCAGGCCGCTCACCAGGATAAAGCGATTGAGAATAATTCGCGTTTGTATTAGACTGGGCACAACCATCCACTTTGAAACCGGATCACCATGAACACCATCAAGAAAACAAGCTGGCGGAGCGGCCTGTTGGGCCTTGTGTGGCTGGCCTTGTGTGGTTCGGCCGTGGCCCAAGAACAGGTGCTCAGGCTCTATTCTGCCCGGCATTACCAGACGGATGAGGCGCTGTACAGCAACTTCACCAAGGCCACGGGCATCAGGATCACCCGCGTGGATGCCGACGACGCCGGCATCTTGGCGCGCCTCAAAGCTGAAGGCGCGGCATCACCTGCGGATGTCATCCTCCTGGTGGACGCTGCCCGCCTGGGTAAGGGCGAGGCCGATGGCCTGTTCCGGCCCATCAAGTCCGCTGTGATTGAAGCGGCCATACCGGCCACGCTGCGCGCCAAGGCTGGCCCGGAAGGCACGGCCTGGTTCGGTCTGTCGACCCGCGCCCGCGTGGTGGTCTACGACAAGCTGAAGGTGAAAAAAGACGACGTGGACACCTACGAGGAACTGGCTGAGCCCAAAAATAAGGGCTTGCTGTGCACCCGATCGGGCTCGCATCCCTACAACCTGTCACTGTTCGGCTCCATGATGGAGCACCTGGGCGAGGCGCGCACCGAGTCCTGGCTCAAGGGCCTAGTGAGCAACATGGCGCGCGACCCAAAGGGCGGCGACACCGATCAGATTAAGGCGGTGGCCAGCGGCGAGTGCGGCATTGCACTGTCGAACACCTACTACATCGCGCGCCTGATGAGGTCGAACTCGGCTGAAGACAAGGCTGTCATTGAGCGGGTCGGCGTGGTCTTCCCCAACCAGCTCAGCTGGGGCACGCACCTGAACATCGCCGGCGCCGCCGTGGCACGCCATGCCAAGAACGTACCGGCGGCCGTGAAGTTCCTGGAATACCTGGCCAGCCCCGAGGCACAGAACTACTTCGCCAATGGCAACAACGAGTGGCCCGCCGTGCCCTCCGTGAAGGTGAGCAATCCGGCCTTGCAGGCCATGAGCGGTGGCCACTTCAAGGCCGAGACCGTGCCGGTGGCCAGCGTGGCTGCCCACCAGGCCAGAGTGCAGCAACTGCTGGACCGCGTGGGCTACAAGTAAGCGGCAAGCGGCGGGGCTCAGCCCCCTCTTGTCCAGCCCGGTCAGCGCAACGCTACCGGGCTTTTTCACGCCCGCTCGGTGGGGTGATAATCACCAAAGAGTTGACGTGAACGTAAGGTCAACCACCCTCTCCTCCCCTCTCACGCATACACAAAAAGGATCGATTCCATGGACATCGCAGGCAAGGTTTTCATCGTCACGGGCGGCGCCTCCGGGCTGGGCGAAGGCACGGCACGCATGCTCTCTAGCCTCGGTGGCCAGGTCGTGATCGCCGACATGCAGGAGGAAAAAGGGCAAGCCATTGCCAAGGAACTCGGCGGCGCCTTTCTGAAGTGTGACGTGAGCCAAGAGGCCGACGCCCAAGCCGTGGTGGCCAAGGCTGTGTCGCTGGGCAAGTTCATGGGCCTGGTCAACTGCGCCGGCATCGCTCCCGCCGAGAAGACCGTGGGCAAGAACGGTGCGCATTCTCTGTCCGTGTTCGCCAAGGTGATCCAGGTCAACCTCGTGGGCACCTTCAACATGATCCGTTTGGCCGCTGAAGCCATGAGCAAGAACGAGCCCGAGGCCACCGGCGAGCGTGGCGCCATCATCAACACCGCCTCCGTGGCCGCCTACGACGGCCAGATGGGCCAGGCCGCCTACAGCGCCTCCAAGGGCGGTGTGGTGGGGATGACCCTGCCGATCGCCCGAGACCTCGCGCGCAACGGCATCCGCGTGATGACCATCGCCCCCGGCATCTTCGGCACGCCCATGATGTTCGGCATGCCCCAGGAGGTGCAGGACTCCCTGGCCGCCGCCGTGCCCTTCCCCTCGCGCCTGGGCACACCGCAGGACTACGCCAAGCTGGCCCGCCACATCTTCGAGAACGACATGCTCAACGGCGAGGTGATCCGCCTGGACGGCGCCATCCGCCTGGCACCCCGCTAAAGCCCCAGGGCGGGCTTTGACTGATCGACAGGCCCTGTGGGGCCTGTCCTCGTTTGAAGCCCGGCCAGCCTGTGCCCCCCGCTCATGAAGCCTGTCCTGCGCCTGTCCACCCTGCTGCTGTTGGCCGGATGCGCCGTGCCCACGCGCGCCCTCCCACCGGTGGAAGTGCAGCCCGAGGCAGCCAGTGGCTACCAGCTCAGAACGGGCGGATTGCTGGCGCGCCAGGCGGTCGTCGCCGCCCATCCCTTGGCGGCCGAAGCGGGCCTACAGATGCTGCGAGCCGGCGGCTCGGCCCTGGACGCCGCCATTGCCGCCCAGATGGTGCTGGGGCTGGTGGAGCCGCAATCCAGCGGCATCGGTGGCGGGGCTTTCCTGCTGCATGCGCAGGGTTCCCGTGTTCAGGCCTTCGACGGGCGGGAAACCGCCCCAGTCCGGGCCCGGCCCGAGGCCTTCCTGGACACGCAAGGCCGGCCCATGGCGTTTTCCGAGGCCGTGCTGAGCGGCCAGGCCGTCGGCGTGCCGGGCGCGGTGCGCATGCTCGAGGCGGCACATCGCCAGCATGGCCGGCTGCCCTGGGCCCGCCTGCTGGCGCCGGCCATTGCCCTGGCCGACGCAGGCTATCCGGTCAGCCACCGGCTGCACACCTTGCTTCAAGCCGACCCGCACCTGCGCATAGACCCCGTGGCCCGCGGTTTCTTCTACACCCCCGAAGGACAGGCCTGGCCCGTAGGCCATGTGCTGCGCAACCCCGAATATGCGCAAGTGCTCAGGCGCATTGCGCAGGACGGCAGCCGCGCCTTGCATGAAGGACAAGTGGCCCAGGCCATGGTCGAGCGCGCCGCCCGCCCACCTCAGCCGGGCGCCCTCAGCCTGGACGACCTGCGCCAGTACCAGCCCCGGGAACGCGCAGCCCTGTGCGTGGATCACCAGGCAGCTGGGCAGGCCTGGCGGCTGTGCGGCTTTCCACCGCCGTCTTCCGGGCACATCGCCGTGGCGCAGATCCTGGGTCTGCTGCGCCAGACGCAGGCGCAAGGCTCGGAACAAGAGGCCGGCTTACCCAGCGCCGACTGGCTGCATCGCTTCTCGGAGGCATCGCGTCTGGCCATGGCCGACCGCGCACAGTACGTGGCCGACCCCGACTTCGTAGCGCCGCCCGGCGGGGATTGGCAAAGCCTGGTGGCCCCGGACTACCTGCGCGAGCGCAGCAGACTCATCGGCCCTCGAGCGCTCCAGGAGGTGATGCCGGGCCATCCGGGCGCACAGCGCTCGGCCTTCGCTCCCATGCCCACTCAGCCGGAGTTTGGTACCAGCCACATCAGCGTGATCGATGCGCAGGGCCGCGCTGTGGCCCTGACTTCCAGCATCGAGTCGGCCTTTGGCGGCCGCCGCATGGTCACCACCGACGCCTCGCGGCCAGGCGGCTTTTTGCTGAACAACCAACTCACCGACTTCAGCCTGACGCCTGCAGATGCCCTGGGTCGGCCGGTGGCCAATCGGCTCGAGCCGGGCAAGCGGCCGCGCTCGTCCATGTCGCCCACGCTGGTGATGGACGCGGCCAGCGGACAGCCAGTGATGAGCCTGGGCAGTGCGGGAGGCGCCTACATCATTGCGTACACGGCCAAAGCCCTGTGGGCGACCCTGCACTGGGGCCTGCCCGCCCGAGAGGCGCTGGACCTGCCGAACCTTGGCCAGCTGGGTACGGGCCTGCGGCTCGAAGCCGGGCGCTTTCCCGCCGCCATCCTGGAGGCGCTGCGCAGCCGGGGCACCGAGGCCAGTTTCCTGCCCCTGACCAGCGGAACCCAATTGCTCCAGCGCTCCCCGGCCGGGTGGACGGGGGCCGCGGACCCCCGCCGCGAAGGCCAGGTGCTCGGCGACTGAGCCCGCCCGGCCAGAAACACCGGCTCCTACAATGGCCTTCACTTCCCGCAGCCATGGCCATCCCCCAATCTTTCATTCAGGAACTCCTGGCCCGCGCGGACATCGTGGACATCGTGGGCCGCCATGTGCAGCTCAAGAAGGGCGGCGCCAATTTCTCAGGCCTGTGCCCCTTCCACAGTGAAAAGTCGCCCTCCTTCACGGTGAGCCCGTCCAAGCAGTTCTACCACTGCTTCGGCTGCGGCAAAAACGGCAACGCCATCGGCTTCCTGATGGAGCACCTGGGCATGAACTTCGTCGAGGCCATCAAGGACCTGGCGCAGCAGTACGGCCTGCAGGTGCCCGAAGAAGACATTCCCCCGGCCGAACGCGCACGCCAGGCCAAGGCCCGCGAGCAGCAGGCCACGCTCACCAGCGTGCTGGAAAAAGCGGCTCAGGCCTATGCCAAGCAGCTCAAGAGCTCCCCCAAAGCCGTGGCCTATTTCAAGGGCCGCGGCGTGTCAGGCCAGATCGCCAAGCAATTTGGCCTGGGCTACGCCCCCGAGGGCTGGCGGGCTCTGGCCAGTGTCTTCCCCGACTACGCCGATCCGCTCTTGGTGGACAGCGGCCTGGTCATCAGCTCGGAGGCCGAGGAAGGCCAGCCCGAGGGCGAGGGCAAGCGCTACGACCGTTTCCGCGACCGCGTGATGTTCCCTATCCGCAGCGTGAAGGGGGAATGCATCGGTTTTGGCGGCCGGGTGCTGGGCGATGAGAAGCCCAAGTACTTGAACTCGCCCGAGACCCCCGTCTTCAGCAAAGGCCGCGAACTCTACGGCCTTTTCGAGGCTCGGGGCGCGCTGCGCGAGCACGGCTACGCGCTGGTGACCGAAGGCTACATGGACGTGGTGGCCCTGGCCCAGCTGGGTTTTGCCAATGCGGTGGCCACGCTGGGCACGGCCTGCACCAGTGAGCATGTGCAAAAGCTTTTTCGCTTCACCGAGGCGGTGGTGTTCAGCTTCGATGGCGATGCCGCCGGGCGGCGCGCCGCGCGCAAGGCGCTGGATGCGGCCATCCCGTTTGCCACCGACACCCGCTCGGTCAAGTTCCTGTTTTTGCCGGCCGAGCATGACCCGGACAGCTTCATCCGCGAACACGGGCAAGAGGCCTTCGGCCAGGCGGTGGGCCAGGCGGTGCCGCTCAGCCGATTTCTCATCGAGTCCGCCAGCGAGGCTTGCGACATGGGCAGCGCCGAAGGCCGCGCCCGCATGGCCAGCCAGGCACGCGGGCTGTGGAGCCCTCTGCCAGACGGTGCGCTCAAGCGCCAGCTGCTGGCCGAGATCGCCGAGCTGGTGCAGATCGACAGCCGCGAGCTGCTGCAGATCTGGCAACCGGTCCGCCCCGAAGGCCGCGCCGGCCGCCGCCCGCCCCGCCCGGCGCCCGACAGCGCCCTTCCGCCGGCCGAGCCGGGCTGGGAAGACATGCCTGCGCCAGAGGCCTGGCAGACCGATCAGAACGAGCCCGGCGCATACCGCACACCCATGGCCTCCACCCGGCGCATCAGCCGTGTCCCCGGACGCCTGTTGCCGGCCGGCCGGGAAGACCGGGTGCTGCGCATGATGCTCACCGAGCCGCAGCTCTGGGACAGGCTGAGCCCGCAGGAGCACAGCCTGCTGTGCGGCCTGCCACAGCCGCATGGACCGCTGTTTGCCTGGCTGGAGACGCAGTTGCATGAACATGGCGCACGGCCCTGGGCCGCGCTGCGTGAAGGCCTGCGGGGCCATGCACAGGAGAGCTATGCGGTGCAACAGGTGGAGCAGATTCCCGAAGGGATCGAACCCGACTGGGAGGAGACCCGGCCCATCATCGATGAGCTGATCAGGCGGGCCCGGCAGCAGGAGATGGAGTCGCTGGCCGCGCGCGCCGCCACCGACCCGCAGGCACTGGCCCGCTTCAAGGAACTGGCGGCCCTGCCCAAGGTCCGCTGAGGGGCTTGAGCCTCCCGCAAAAAATGTCAAGGGTATAATCCAAAGCTCTTGACGGCAAGCGCGACAGCAGCACCTCCGGCACAGGCTCCCCCGCGAAACGGGGCCTTCGACGGTTTCAGAGCCACCCCTACCGCAAGGGCTGCACACCAAATGATCGCCCACCACTTGCCACGACACGTTGGTTGAGCTGTGCATTGCAGGACGACTTCCTGCAAGTCTTCTCGCCTGCGTTTTTTAAGTTGCATTCACGATCGCAATCCAGCGCAGCGCCTTGGCGCTGTCCATGCGTTCATGGCTGCCTGATCGCTGATCCGTTTCTGACCTTGGGGAACCCACATGCCCGCTGCGAAGTCGAAATCTGTCAAAGTGCCTGCCAAGGGCACCCTCAAAAAGCCTGCACCGGCCAAGAAAGCCGCCACGGCCAAGCCTGCCGCCAAACCCATCACCAAGGCCGGGACCAAGGCCAGCGCCAAATCGGTGGCCAAGGTGGGCAGCAAGGCGGTGGCAAAGGCCCCGCTCAAAGCCACAGCCGCCAAACCCAAGGCCAGCCCGGCGCCTGCCGTCAAGAAATCAGCCAAGGCGCCCCTGAAATCCACCGCCAAATCGTCCAGCACCGCGAAAGTGCCCCTCAAGAGCGCCAGCAAGCCCACAGCCAAGCCGCTGAGCAAGAACGCGGGGAAAACAGCCGCAGTTGAAAAAGGCGCGAAGGCCGTCATCTCCAACAAAGCCTCTGACCGCAAGTCCGCCTCCACCGGCAAGGCTTCGGTCCACATCGATCCGATTGCGAAGAAAGACCCCTCATCAGTGCCTCCCAAGTCCCCATCGACTGCCAGCAGCAAAGCTTCCGCCAAGAAGGACGCTGAGCTGAAGGCAGCGGCGACCGCCACTGCGGCGGACGTGCCTGCCAAGAAAAAACCGGGTCGCCCGCCCAAGAACGCAGCCCCAGCCGATGACGCTGTCGGCGCCAAGCGCGGCCGCAAGGCCAAGGATGCGGCCAAGCCCGAGGTCGACGAAGACCTGTCCGACATCGAGGCCGAGTTCGCTGAAGAACCGACTACAGAAGCTGCCGCGACCGAGAAGGTCAAGCCGCTGCGCATGAAGATCAGCAAAGCCAAAGAGCGTGCCCTGATGAAGGAGTTCGGTCTCGACGAGGCTGTGCTCTCCGAAGAGGACATGCTCAAGCGCCGCCAGCGCCTGAAAACCCTGATCAAGCTGGGCAAGACCCGCGGCTACCTGACCCACGGCGAAATCTCCGACCACCTGCCCGACAAACTGGTCGATGCCGAGACGCTGGAAGTGGTGGTCAACATGCTCAACGACATGGGCGTGGCCGTGTACGAGCAGGCCCCCGATGCCGAGACCCTGCTGCTGAACAACACCGGCCCCACCGTGGCCACCGAGGAAGAAGCCGAGGAAGAGGCCGAAGCGGCCCTCTCCACCGTGGACAGCGAGTTCGGCCGTACCACCGACCCGGTGCGTATGTACATGCGCGAGATGGGCACGGTCGAGCTGCTCACGCGTGAAGGCGAGATCGAGATCGCCAAGCGCATCGAAGGCGGCCTGCAGGCCATGATGCTGGCCATCAGCGCCAGCCCGACCACCATCGCCGAGATCCTGGCCTACGCCGACAAGATCGGCGCCGGCACGATGCAGATCTCCGAGGTCGTCGACGGCTTCATCTCCACCGACGAGGCCGACGACTACGTGGCCGAAGAAGACTTCGACGAGTTCGACGAAGAAGACGACGACGACGGCCAGGGCGGCAGCAAGGCGCTGACGAAGAAGCTCGAAGAGCTGAAGAAGGCCGCGCTGGTGAAGTTCGAGGCCCTGCGCGGCCACTTCGACCGCATGCGCAAGGCCTACGAGAAGGAAGGCTACAAGAGCCCCGCGTACAACAAGGCGCAGCACGCCATCAGCGACGACCTGATGACGATCCGCTTCACCGTCAAGACGATCGAGAAGCTGTGCCACATCCTGCGCAGCCAGGTCGACGACGTGCGCCGCTACGAGCGCGAGATCCGCAAGATCGTCGTCGACAAGTGCGGCATGCCGCAGGACCACTTCATCCGCAGCTTCCCGCCCAACGTGATGAACCTGAAGTGGGCCGAGAAGGAAGCCGGTGCCGGCAAGGCCTACAGCCCGGTGCTGGCGCGCAACCTGCCCGCCGTGCAGGAGCTGCAGCAGAAGCTCACCGACCTGCAGGCCCGCGCCGTCGTGCCGCTCGAGGACCTGAAGGAAATCAACAAGAAGATGAACGAGGGCGAGAAGGCCTCTCGTGACGCGAAGAAGGAAATGATCGAGGCCAACCTGCGCCTGGTGATCTCCATCGCGAAGAAGTACACCAACCGCGGCCTGCAGTTCCTCGACCTCATCCAGGAGGGCAACATCGGCCTGATGAAGGCGGTGGACAAGTTCGAGTACCGCCGCGGCTACAAGTTCAGCACCTACGCCACGTGGTGGATCCGCCAGGCCATCACGCGCTCGATCGCCGACCAGGCGCGCACCATCCGCATCCCGGTGCACATGATCGAGACGATCAACAAGATGAACCGCATCTCGCGCCAGCACCTGCAGGAGTTCGGCTACGAGCCCGACGCGCCGACGCTGGCCGAGAAGATGGAGATCCCCGAGGACAAGATCCGCAAGATCATGAAGATCGCCAAGGAGCCGATCTCCATGGAGACGCCGATCGGCGACGACGACGATTCGCACCTGGGCGACTTCATCGAGGACACCAACAACGTGGCCCCGGTGGACGCCGCCATGCAGGCCGGCCTGCGCGACGTGGTCAAGGACATCCTCGACAGCCTCACCCCGCGCGAGGCCAAGGTGCTGCGCATGCGCTTCGGCATCGAGATGAGCACCGACCACACGCTCGAAGAGGTCGGCAAGCAGTTCGACGTGACGCGCGAGCGCATCCGCCAGATCGAGGCCAAGGCCATCCGCAAGCTCAAGCACCCGAGCCGCTCGGACAAGCTGCGGACGTACCTCGACAACCTGTGAGCGCAGCGAGCAGATGGGCCAGGGACGTGACGACGCAGTCGTCTGCGGCCGCGCAGCGGGCGCACCGCAGCTTGCGGCGCAGCCACAAGCTGCGCACCAACCTCGACAACCTGTGAGTCGTGACGAAAGTCACGATCGCCTGGGTACACTGACGGCATGACCCGGATCGCCGATCGCACCGTGCTGTTTGCCGACTTGCGCGGCAGCACGGCGCTGTTCGAGACGCTGGGCAACGCCGAGGCCACCTCGGTGGTCACGCATGTGATCAACGCGCTCGGCGGGCCTGTCTCCAGCTACGAAGGCTTGCTCGTCAAGACGCTCGGCGACGGCCTGATGGCCGTCTTCGACGACCCCCTGCCCGCCGTGCAGGCCGCCATGCTGATGCACGACGTGCTCGAAGGCATGGTTCATCGCGGCAACGAGCGCGGTGCATCGTCGGGCCTGCGCGCGTTGCGCCTGCAGGTGGGCCTCGCGCGCGGCGAGGTCGTCGAGATGCGCGGCGACTGCTTCGGCGACGCCGTCAACGTGGCGGCCCGGCTGCTCGACCACGCCGGCGACAACGAGACGCTGCTCACCGTCGAGGTGCTGCAGGGCCTGCCGCTCGATCTGCGCGGGCGCTTCCGCAGCCTCGACCGCGTGGTGCTGCGCGGCCGCGCCGAGCCGGTGCAGGTGCATGTGATGGGCGGCCGCCGCGGCGCCTTCGCCGACGTGCCGGTGACGCAGTTCAGCGGCGACATCAGCGGCGCCATCTCCGAGCCCGACGGACTGCGCCTGATGTGGGCCGGCACGAACAAGGTCTTCGCCAGCCTGCAGACGCCCGTCGTGCTGGGCCGCAGCCCGCAGGCCAGCTTCTGCGTCGACGACGGCCGCGTGTCGCGTTCGCACGCCCGGGTCGATTGGCACAGCGGCAGCTTCCAGGTCACCGACCTGTCGTACAACGGTACCTATGTCCGCTTTGCCGACGGCGAGATCGTCAGCCTGCGTCGTGGCAGCTGCACGTTGCATGGCAACGGCACCATCGGACTGGGCGGTTCTCCCACCGACCCCGGCTCGGCCTGCGTCGCGTTCGACGTGCTCAGATTCGCCGACACTCAACCGCAAGTGCCGCTCGAGCTGCGCTGAAGCCCCGGAACCCTGTCATGCGCGTGCTCTACGTCGACGACGATCGCATCAATGCCCTGCTCTTCGAGGAGACGGTGCGCTTCGCCCCCGGTGTCGAGATCGAGACCGCGGGCACCGGCGCCGAAGCCCTCGATCTCGCCCAGCGCTGGCAGCCTGACCTGCTGGTCGTCGATCTGCACCTGCCCGATGCGAACGGCCTGGAACTGCTGTCGCGGCTGCGCGCAGCCGCCGGCCGGCCGGGCTTGC
>CANGYC010000012.1 GCA_947457975.1 Comamonadaceae bacterium
CCAGCAAGTTGCCGGCGGGGATGCGCACGTTGTCAAACACCAGCTCGGCCGTGTCCGAAGAAAGCCAGCCGGTTTTCTTCAGCGCCCGGCCCACGGAAAAGCCGGGCGTGCCTTTGTCCACAATGAAGATGGACATGTCGCGCTTTCCAGGCCCCGTTTTGGCGGCCACGAAGTACACGTCGGCATGCACGCCGTTGGTGATGAACATCTTGGTGCCGTTGAGCACCCATTCATCGCCCTCGCGGCGCGCGCTGGTGCGGATGCCGGCCACGTCAGATCCGGCTCCAGGCTCGGTGATAGCCACGGCCGCAATGCACTCCCCCGCCGTGATGCGCGGCATGTAGCGTGCCTTCTGCTCGGACGTGCCGGCATGGTGCAGGTGGGGGCTGGCCATGTCGGTGTGCACCAGCACGGTGATGACGAAGCCGGCAAAGGTGGACTGCGACAGGGCTTCTGCAAACACGAGGTTGCTCAGCGCATCGGCTTCGCCACCGCCATATTGGGTGTCGTACATCAGGCCGAGCAGGCCCGCGCGGCCCATGCGCTGGAGCACCTCGCGCGGCACCATGCCCGCGTCCTCCCAGGCCTGGGCATGCGGCTCGACCTCGCGGGCCAGAAAGCGGGCCACCTGCTCGCGCAGGAGGGCGTGTTCGGGGGTGTCGTAAAGGGTGGTGCTGTTCATGTCGACTCCTGGGTTGGCCATCACATGCGAAAGACGCCGAACTTGGGCTCGCCAATCGGCGCATTGAGCGCCGCCGACAGGCCCAGGGCCAGCACGCGGCGCGTGTCGGCCGGATCGATCACGCCGTCGTCCCAGAGACGCGCGCTCGCGTAGTAAGGATGCGACTGGTGGGCGAACTGGTCGAGCAGCGGCTGCTTGAAACCGGCCTCCTCCTCGGCGCTCCACTGGCCGCCCTTGGCCTCAATGCCGTCGCGCTTGACGGTGGCCAGCACGCTGGCCGCCTGCTCGCCGCCCATGACCGAGATGCGCGCGTTCGGCCACATCCACAAAAAGCGCGGCGAGTAGGCGCGGCCGCACATGCCGTAGTTGCCCGCCCCATAACTGCCGCCGATGATGATGGTGAACTTCGGAACACTCGCGGTGGCCACGGCCGTGACCATCTTGGCGCCGTGGCGGGCGATGCCCTCGCTCTCGTACTTGCGTCCCACCATGAAGCCGGTGATGTTCTGTAGGAACACCAGCGGCGTCTTGCGTTGGCAGCACAGCTCGATGAAGTGCGCGCCCTTCTGCGCCGATTCAGAGAACAGCACGCCGTTGTTGGCGATGATGCCCACCGGCATGCCCTCGATATGCGCAAAGCCACACACCAGCGTGGCGCCGAAGCGGGCCTTGAATTCATGGAACTCGCTGCCGTCGACGATGCGGGCGATCACCTCGCGCACGTCATAGGGCTTGCGCGTGTCCGTGGGGATGACGCCGTAAAGTTCCTGCGCGTCGTACAGCGGTGCAGCTGGCGTGCGCAGCGGCACGGGCGGTTTCTTCTGGCGGTTGAGCGTGGCCACGGCCTGGCGGGCCAGGGCCAAGGCGTGCGCATCGTTCTGCGCCAGGTGGTCGGCCACGCCTGAGAGGCGCGTGTGCACGTCGCCGCCGCCCAAGTCTTCGGCCGAGACGATCTCGCCGATGGCCGCCTTCACCAAGGGCGGGCCACCCAGGAAGATGGTTCCCTGGTTCTTGACGATGATGGTCTCGTCGCTCATGGCCGGCACGTAGGCGCCACCGGCCGTGCACGAGCCCATGACCACGGCGATCTGCGCGATGCCTTGCGCGCTCATGTTGGCCTGGTTGTAGAAGATGCGGCCGAAGTGCTCACGGTCGGGGAAGACCTCGTCCTGGTTGGGCAGGTTGGCACCACCCGAGTCCACCAGGTAGATGCAGGGCAGCATGTTCTGCATGGCCACCTCTTGCGCGCGCAGGTGCTTTTTCACCGTCATGGGGTAGTAGGTGCCGCCCTTGACGGTGGCGTCGTTGCAGACGATCAGGCAGTCCACGCCGCTCACGCGGCCGATGCCGGCGATGAGCCCGGCGCAAGGTGCATCACCGCCGTACATGGCGTGCGCAGCCAGCGGGGCCAGCTCCAGGAAGGGCGTGCCGGGGTCCAGCAGCATCTGCACGCGCTCGCGCGGCAGCAGCTTGCCGCGGGCCACGTGCTTGGCCCGCGCGGCCTCGCCACCGCCGGCGGCCGCCTTGGCGATGTGCAGCTGCAGGTCGTCCACGGCCGCCTGCATCTGTGCGGCATTGGCCTGGAACTCGGCCGAGCGGGGTTGGAGTTGGGACGTGAGCACGGGCATGGATCGGGTCCTTCTTCGTCAAAGCACGGGGGCACCGGGCTGAGCATACGGCCGCGCGGGTGGCGTCGGGCCGCGCCGAGGTTGCAATTCGTGCCAGCAAACCCACGTATTGACGCAAAATCTCGGGCACACTGCGCGCATGCCCACTCGCCCGCCATCCGCCCCTGCCAAGGCCAGCAGCCCGCCAGCCCTGACACCCATGGCCTTTGTGCGGGCCATCTTGGCCGCCTACGCGCGCCAAGGCATGGCCCCGACCGGTGCGCTGGCGGTGGCACAAATCACGCCAGCCCAGGCACGCCAGGTGCGCGGCCGCATCACGGCCGCCCAGATGGAGCTGCTCTCGGGCCATGCCATGCAGGAGCTCGACGACGAATCACTGGGCTGGAGCCACAGGCGCCTGCCCTGGGGCAGCTACGGCATGCTCATCCGGGCCTCGCTGAGCGCGCCCACCCTGGGCGTGGCGCTCAAGCGCTGGTGCCGCCACCACGGCCTGATTTGCGACAACGTGGCGCTGCGGGTGGAGGCCGGACCGGGCCCGGGCGAGGACGCGGCCATCGTGCTGGAGGAGCGCGAACCCCTGGGCCAGGGGCGGGAGTTCTGCATGGTCTCGCTGCTGCGCAACCTGCACGGCGTGGCATGCTGGCTGATTGATTCACGCCTGGGTCTGCAGGCGGCCGAGTTTCCCTACGCGGCGCCGCCCCATGCCGACGTCTATCCGCTGATCTTCCCGGGGCCTATCGTGTTCGCGCCGCCTGGGGACCCTGCGGCACCTGCCCAGGCCCGGCTGCGCCTGGACCGTCGCTACCTGGAGCTGCCCATTCGACGCGACGAGAAGGCGCTGCGCCAGATGCTGCAGCGCGCCCTGCCCCTGACGGTGCTGCCCTACCGGCGCGACCGCCTGCTGGTGCGGCAGGTGCGCCAGGCCCTGCTGCAACAACCGGAGGCCGCACACAACGCCGCCGCCCTGGCCGCTCTGCTGCACCTGTCGGCGCGCACCCTGCACCGCCAGCTCAAGGAGGAGGGCACCTCGCTGCAGGCGCTCAAAGACGAGGTGCGGAGGGAGCACGCCGTGGATTTGCTGCACCGCAGCCGCCAGCCCATCAAGCAGGTGGCGGCAGCGGTGGGCTTCTTGAATGAAAAAAGCTTCAGCCGAGCGTTCAAGGGATGGACGGGACACACACCCGCCGCATACCGTGACCGCCCGGGCTGAGCGCAGCGCTCAGAGCTTGAGCTTGAACAGATTGACAGCGTTGGTCCGGCCGATCTTGAGACGGTCAGCCTCGCTGATGGAGGCCGCATCGAACCACTGGGCCGCATGGTCCACATTCTCGAAAGGCCAGTCGGTAGAGAACAAGATGCGGTCCGCACCCACCTCCAGCATCGCATCGATCAGCGTCTGCGTGCGGAAATTGCCCGAGGTGGTCAGCCAGAAGTTCTGCTGAAGGTACTCGGCCAGCGGTTTCTTGGCGGGATACGCCTTGGGCGCGTCGACCCAGCCATTGCGGTTGTCTACCCGCCAGATGCTGTAGGGCAGTCCCTCACCCATATGACCCAGAATGATCTTGAGCCCCGGGTGCCGGTCGAACAGGCCACTGGCCATCAGGCGCAGCGCATGCACAGCCGTCTCCTGCCCAAACGCCCAGGTCGGCCCCATCAGCCACGGGTGACCCTGGTAGATCTGAGACCAAGCCGGAATTGGGTTGCGCGGGTGGAGGTAGAAGGGGGCATCGAGTGCTTCGGCTTGCGCCCAGAAAGCGGCGTACTGCGGCGCGTCGTAGTACAGGCAGTTGTCAGGCGTGTCGAGCTGTGAAAAACCGTTGACCAGCGCGCCCTTGAAACCCAGCTCCTTCATGCAGCGCTCGAGCTCGCGCGTGGCCAGGTCCACGTCCTGCATCGGCAGCGCCGCAAAGGCCTGGAAGCGGTCCGGACGGCGGGCCACTTGCTCGGCCAGAAAGTCGTTGGCCCGACGGGCAATCTCATCGGCCTTGTGCCGGTCGAGGATGGCCTGCACCGCCGGCGCATTGAGCGACAGAATCATCATCTCCATGCCGTTTGCATCCATCTCGCGCAAGCGCCTGTCATGAATGTCCATCAGCCGTGCGCTCAGCTCCGTCCAACAGTCGTCCGCCAGAAAACCCGACGAATCCTGCAGCGTCTGCTCAATCGCAAAGTGCTCTTCGAGTCCAATCTTTCCGTTCATGTGCTTCTTTCAAATCGTTCAACGACTGCCACGCTGCAGCCAAAGGACCATTTCAGGGCTCGCACACCAGCCGAGCCCTGGTCATGGCTTACTTGCGGTATTTCTGCACCAGGGCCGCGTACGCATCAAACGCATCCTTGGCCGGCACACTCTTCTTCAGGATTTCAGCCGCCGACTGGCTCACCGTGCGCGAGAACGCTGCAGAGTCCTCGGGCGACAGCTGCAGGATCTGACCACCATTGCTGGTCCAGACGTCCCTGGCCCGACCGATGTCGGCAGCACCAAATTCATTGGTGCTCGCTTCGGTCTTGGTCGCCTCCTCCAGCACGATGGCCTTGAGGTCAGCCGGCAGGCGATTGAGCCATGCCTTGTTGCAGGCAGCCACCGCGATGACTGGCCAGTTCGGCAGCTGGGTCTGGAATTTAGCCGCGTCATAGAACTTCAAGGCCGAGAAAACAGTGCTGCCGGCAATGAAGCCATCGATGGCGCCGTTCTGCAGGGCAGGCATCACCTCGGACAAGGGCATTGGGATGGGTGAGGCGCCGAGCTTGCGCATGGGCTCCATTTGAATGGGCGTACTCAGTACACGAATCTTCTGGCCATTGAAGTCGGCGAGTGTGCGGATGGGTTTGCGTGACACCAGATTCTGCGGGCTGTGCATGAAGACCGAAATGCTCTCCAGACCCCGATTACCACCAAATCCGAAAACCATCTTGCGCATCTCGGGATCGGCATAGGCGCGGGCGGCATGCGCGGTGTCGGTGAGAACGGAGGGCACATCGAACACCTCGAATCGAGGATCCAGACTGGTGAGGAAGCTGCTGGCGGTCACAAAGCACTCGATGGTGCCCAAGGCCGTGCCTTCGACCATGCGGGGAATGGCACCCAGTTGGCTGGCCGGATACAGCTCCACCTTCAAACGCCCCCCTGCCCGAGCCTCGACGGCTGTCTTGAAGACCCGCATCCAGTGGTGGATGGCATCGTTGACCGTGGCCGAGGCGAGCTTCATGGTGATGGGTGCCTGCGCAGAGGCCCAGGAGCTACCAGCCGCAGCCGCCGCTCCCACTGCCAGGGTCAAGGCTTCACGTCGGTTAAGTTGTTCTTTCATGCTTGTCTCCTCGTGGTGGTTGAAATCAATAGGCTTTCGGCGCAAGTCAGTAAATCCAGCGCACCATGGCCAGCGACAGCCAGGGTATGTAGGTGATCAGTGCCAAGGCAATCAGGTACAGGTACAGGAAGGGAACGATCCCCCTGTAGATCACTGGCAAGGGGAATCGAAAGAGGGATTGCGTGACGAAGATGTTCAAGCCGAAGGGGGGATGGAACATGCCGATCGCCAGATTGGTGGTGATGACAATCCCAAAGTGCACAGGATCAATCCCAGCCGCTTTCACCAAGGGCATGAGCAGGGGTGTGAGCACGAGGATGGCAGACAGGGGGTCGATGAAGCAACCGACCACCAGGAAGAGGATATTCAGGGCCAAGAGAATCATCCACGGGGACAACTGCCAGCCGCTGACCAGGTCCACGAGAGAGGCAGGAATCTGGTGGACCGTCAGCAGCCACCCAAACACACTGGCACAGGCCACGATGATCAGGATCTGTGAGGTCAGTATGACTGTCCTAGAGGCACAGTCCGTGATCTCGCTCCAGCTCATATCTTTGTAGACAAGGCGAGCCACCAGCCCGGCATAAACACAGGCCAGTGCAGCCGACTCGGTGGGGGAGACAAAACCGCCGTAGATACCGCCCAGGATGATCACCGGAGCACCCAGGGCCCAGCTGCCGCGCCCCAGGGCGGTCAACAAGGCCCTGGCCTGAAAGGGCTGACCGTCAGCAATCTTGAGCTTGCGCGCCACATAGACCACATAAATCGCCAGGATCGCCGCAATCAGCAAACCCGGAATCACCCCGGCGGCATACAGCTTGGGGACCGATTCCGATGCAGCGGCCGCATAAATGATCAAGGGCACCGATGGCGGGATGATGATGTCAATGGCGCCGACGGCTGTGATCAGCCCCGCCCTGAACTGATCAGGGTAGCCCCTCGCCTTGAGCGGCGGCAGCATCAGTTGCCCCACGGTAGATACCGTGGCCGCACTGGCGCCGGACATGGCGCCAAAGATGGCAGACGTTCCGACCGTGGTCAATGGCAGGCTGCCGCGCACGGATCCCACAGCAGCCTGGAGGATGTCGACGATGCGTTTGGCCACGCTGCCGCGTCCCATCAGCTCACCCGCAAAAATGAAAAACGGTATGGACAAAAGCGCAAAACTGTCCAGTGCTCCAAACAAGGTTTGATGCAATGCGGCCGTGGGCATATTGGTGACGAACACCACCGTTGCCGCTGAAGCAGACAGCAGGACCAAATAGATGGGAACGCCCGCAAGGAGCAGGATGACAGGCAAGAGTGCCAAGGTGTAAGCCATGGTCGTCCTCAGTCTGGCTGGCGGATGAATTGAGCGCGGTCTTGCCTGAGCAAAGACCACAGCTCAGCCAAGGCGCACAAGGTCATGCCGGCCAAGCCGATCACGGCGCTGAAGTGCGGGATCCACATGGGAATTTGTGCCGCATCACTTTTTTGCTCCATGCCGCGAATATCCAGCGTGAACTGCAGAGAGACCCACACCATGGCCCCACAGACACAGGTGGTCAGACACATTTCGGCCACGGCACGCCACCAGCCTTGGTGCCCTTTCATCTGGGCCGTGAGTACGTCCATCCGGAGATGGATCCGCCGCATGGAAACCAAGATAAGGCCGAGAAAGATCAGCCAAATCATGGTGAAGACCTGCACCTCGTCAGCTCCCGTGATGGGTCGGCCGACAAGGTATCGGCCCGCAGCGCTGGTGAAGTTGAGCAGGACCACCCCCATGAACACGATGCCGAGCAAGCGCTCCATACGCTTGAACGGGCGGGGTTTTGCAATATCGACGCCATCATTGGATGGCGGGGTCTGCCGGTCGGCATGCACAGTGTCAGAGGGGGCAGCAGACATGGTTTTCATTCGAGGGACGGGTCATCGTGGGTGAAACCGCAAGGGCCAGCCGGTCAGGCCGCTGTGGCGACCTGCTCTGCCTGCAGGGCATGATCGGCCAAGGAGCCCATGCGACCCCGATGGAATATGAGGGGAGACAGCTGCGATTGAGAGAAGCGCTTGACCTGCCCAACCAGGAGGAAATGGTCACCTTCGTGGTGGCATGAGTAAAGCTGACATTCGTAGGTCGACACGGCACGCTTCAAGCGAGGACAATCACCGAGGCCACCATCAAACAGGTCTTCGACGCCAATGAACTTGTCCTCAGATGGCCGAGCGAAATGCAGCGCCAGATCCTGCTGGTCTGCGGCCAGCACACTGATGATGAACGCAGGTGAATCCACGTACACGCTGGCACTGCGCGCCGCCTCTCGCACACCCCACAGCACCAGCGGCGGATCCAATGACACGGAGGAGAAGGAATTAATCGTCATCCCCTCGCGCTTGCCCTCCTTGCTGACCGTGGTCACCAGGCAAACCCCAGTGCAGAAACCCGCCAGCGCCTGGCGAAGCGATCGCGCCTCGATCGGCGCCGGCTCAGAAGGCATGTGCTGGGGCCAGGCAAACATGGCAATCGCCCCGTGCTCAGTATTGGCCCTTGGGTTCGAGTCCCAGATGGAACTGACCAACCATGGATGACACGGCGTCCCAGTTCAGACTGATGTGGCGGGCGATCATGTTGGCATCGCGCCACATGCGCTGAAGCGGCTGGTCCAGCGACAGCCCGGCCCCTCCGACGCTGGAGAAAAGGCCCTCAACCGCCTGGTGACACAGCTTGGTTGAATAGGAGTGATCGCGCCGATTGCGGATGCGCGTGGCAACGTCGATCTTGTGTCCATCCATGGCCATCTGCTCAACCTCTGCGATGTCCCTGAGCAAGAGCAGGCGTGCTGCATCGACGGCGGCGTAGGCTTCGGCCAGGCGAGACTGAACCGGGAAAAACTGGCTCAGTCGATTGCCCGCGCCCGCCACCGCACCACGGGTGACTCGGGTACCGCACAAATCAAGATACCCTTCAATAGCGCCTTGAGCATTGCCGAGCATGGGCGAGACCAAGCAGACCGGCACGGCCGACAAAAACGGGATTTTGTAGATCGGGTTTGTGTTCACAGCCGCACCCGGGGGGTTGTTTGACGATGCCTGGGCAAACGTCAGCTGGCGATGCGCTGGGACAAATACGGGGTGGTCGATCACGACGGTCTTTGAGCCCGTGCCTGATTGCCCCACCACGTGCCAGTCGTCTTGAATTTTCCAGTCTTCACGCGGCACCAGCAGGAAGCCGGCCCCAGGCGCACCACCCTTTTCCAGGGGTGGAAACTGCACGCCCAGCAAGGCCCATTGCGAGTTGTCCACATTGGAGGCCCAGTGCCATTGCCCCTGAACAGTAAAGCCTCCCTCGACCTGCTCTGCCATGGCTGCAGGCGCATAGGAGCCGCAGACGATGGCGGCGGGATTCTCACCCCAGACATCGTCCTGCGCCTGCTCGGGAAATATTGAAACCACCCACTGGTGCACTGCGCCGAGCGAGCAGCCCCAGGCCGACGATGCACAACCACGACCGAGCTCACTGATGACCTCAATCAGGGCTGAAAATCCGTATTCGTAGCCACCGTAGCGGGCGGGCTGCATGAGCCGGAAGAAGCCCGCCTCGTGAAACATCTCGGTCGACTTCTCAGGCACCCGTCGCAACAGTTCGGTATCGCGCGCTTGGCTGCGCAAGTAAGGCACCAGTTCCCTGGCCGCGTCACCCAACTGCTGGATGCTTGGCGCTCCTGCAACGGGAGACGAGCGTCCTGCGCATGCGAACGGAATCGGAGGGAATGCAGCCATGTCGGCCAGACTGTCTCGAATCATGAGAGCTCCTCAATTGCTTGGATCGTGTGTCGGATTTAAAGTCACGATTGATGCAATTGCAATTAAAAAATCCGGGTGTTTTCCCTTAAGTTCAAAATTTCTGGATCGCACCGGGACAGACTAGCTGACAATAAAAAACAGAAATTTTCCTGAAGAAAATTAGAAATAAAATCTTTCTCGGGCTTCGTTTCCGCATCAGTCCATGAGCCACGATCTCCAGCGTTCCCTACCCTACTTGCTTGCGCGCGCAGGTATTAGAACGGGGCAGGCCTTCAGCCTCGAAATCAAGCAGTTCGGCTTGACTCTCAACGAGTGGCGGGTGGGTGCCACGCTCAGGCAGCAACCGCACCAGCGCTTGAGCGAAGTCGCTGAACACACCTCCATCGATGCCTCGACGCTGTCGAGGCTCATTGACTCCATGGTCCAGCGCAAACTGGTCCTCAGGGAGCGAAGTGCAGATGACGCACGCGCAGTGGCCTTGAGCCTGACCCCCGAAGGGGAAGGCGTGATCGACAAAGTGGTGCCACTGGCGCAGCTTTACGAACGTGTCACCATGGCAGGCATCTCTCCTGAACACGTTCAACTGCTCAGAGACATGCTCACTCAGATCTTCAACAACCTGGATCTTCTTGAACACCGCTGAGCATGTTGTCTTCATTTGGTGCAAGTCCAATGGGGCGATGAGCGGATGAAACCCCCTGGCGAAATGAACTGCGCTTCGGGTTCAAGACACGGGTAAACACGGTGGTCCGAGTAGAAAAATTCCGTAATGCTTAATATGTATACGCACTAAATTTTCAAAACGAGGATTTCACATGTTTCAGTTAGCGACCTGTGATGTGGGGCAAGGACCCGTGATGGGCCTGTACCGCCAGGGCGATTTTTATGCCTCGCAAAGCTACAAGGACATGGCTGAAGTCATCGACAACTGGGATGAGGCAGAAGGCAAGCTCCAAAGCGCTGAAAGTCGGATGGCACAACGCCAGCCAGAGCGAAATGCCAAATTACTCGCACCCCTGCCTCGCCCGGTCAACCTCTACTTTGCAGGCGCGAACTACCACGACCACATGGCCGAAATGGCCAAGGTCATTGGCCTGACGCCCCCCCCTCCTGGTACGCCAGGAATGGAGCCCTGGTTCTTGCTCAAGTCGTCCTCGACCGTCGTAGGACCTGGTGCAGTGATCAAGAGACCGCCCAACGTTGAGCGCCTGGACTGGGAAGTTGAACTTGCGGTGATCATCGGTCGCACCTGCAGCAACGTGGGCACTGGCGACGCCCTGAAATACGTTGCAGGCTACACAGTGGCCAACGACCTGTCGGCACGCGACCGGATGAAGCGGCCCTATGAGGGATCCAGCTCCCCGTTCATGTGGGATTGGCTGCAACATAAAACGTTCAACGGCGCCTGCCCCATGGGGCCAGCCATCACCCCCGCCGTCTCCATTCCGGACGTGCAGAACCTGCAACTCAAGCTTTGGGTCAATGATGTGCTCATGCAGGACTCGAATACATCTCAGATGGTGTACTCGGTGGCTGAATTGATCTCCAACCTCAGCCACAAAGTCACTTTGGTGCCGGGTGATGTCATCCTGAGCGGCACGCCCGCAGGGGTGGGTACCGCGCGCAATGTCTTCCTCAAGCCGGGGGACCGGGTTCGGCAATCCATCGACCTGATCGGCGAATTCGAGTTCACCATCGCCTGACGGATGTCGACATGACTTTCGAAGTCACACTTCTGCCGAGTGGCAATCGCTTTGAGTGCGCACCCGATCAGGAAATTCTCAAGGCTGGGCTCGCAGCCGGCTTGATGCTGCCCTTCAGTTGCAGGTCTGGGATGTGCCGAACTTGTCGCGGGAAAGTCGTCAAGGGGGAAGTCGACTTTGGAGCTGCGCATGACAAGTACCTCTCCAATGAGGACCGGGCGCAAGGTCTGGCCCTCCTGTGCTGCGCATTTCCAAGAGGAAACATTTCCGTGGAGGTCGAAGAGGTCGACCTGAATCGAAGCAACAGGCCCAAGCGCATGCCCGCGCGCGTGCTGGAGATCCAACAAGCGGCACCCGATGTGTGCATCGTCAAGCTGGGCTTACCGGCCAACGAGCCTCTTGTTTACCAGCCCGGGCAATTTCTGGATGTCCTTCTGGCCGATGGAAAGAGGCGCAGTTACTCCATCGCAAATGCGCCCCGCGCTGAAGGTGTTCGCCAGTTGGAATTGCACATCCGCCATATGCCAGGCGGTGTCTTCACGGACTATGTGTTCAGCCAGCTCAAGCTCCGGGAGATGTTGCAGATCGAGGTGCCCCTGGGTCAATTTCGTCTCATGCAAGACAGTGATCGCTCCATCGTCTTCATGGCCACCGGGACAGGATTCGCGCCCATCAAGGCCATGGTGCAACATCTCATCGACAGTGATGTGCAGCGCCCGATGCGAATTTACTGGGGAGGCCGCCACAAGCGTGACCTGTATCAGTACGACCTGGCAGCAGCTTGGGCGCAGCAGCATTCCCACATCGCATTCATTCCTGTGCTGAGCCAGGCCTCGGCGGAAGACCAATGGCAAGGCCGCACGGGCTATGTCCAGCAGGCTGTACTGCAAGATCTGCCCTCGCTTGCAAATCACGAGGTCTACGCCTGCGGCTCACCTGCCATGGTGGCAGATGCCGAACGTGAGTTCCTGGAATCAGGGCAGCTCCCGGCAGCGCAGTACCATGCCGACGCCTTCATCACGGAAGCAGATCGCTTCGCCACCCTCAGCAATTGACCCACAGGAGAATGCCATGTTGCCTTCAAATTGCACCGTTGAGCCCAAGGCTCGTACCTCCGTCCTGAAGCCTTACTGCATCAGCCACGGCACGCTGGAGGTCTTTGACCTCAAAAGCTCCCGGCGCTTCTATGAAGAATTCCTGGGTCTTGAATGCGTGCGCCATGGCAAACCCGCCATGGTGATCCGCCTAGGCATGCGCTTTCACGTTGTCTGTGTGGAAGTGGGTGACCAGGTTCACCCTTGCAGCCTGCTCAATCATTGGGGCATCGATGTCGCCAGCAGGGCCGAAGTGGACGAAGCCCATGCCAACGCCCTGAAGTACAAGGACAAATATGGCATCCGCCAGGTGCTTCCTCAGCAGGACATGCATGGCGTCTACTCGTTTTACCTCGAAGACCTCGACCATAACTGGTGGGAAGTTCAGTTCTACGAGAACGGCTTCCAGCATGACGACTTCTTCGACTTTGGCGACCGGTTCAGCATGGATGAAGAAGGCGACGCGAGCAACTTACAGGAACTCAAGGTCTGAACACTGCATGAAGTGTTCATTGGAACCTCACACACAAAGGAGACAAAGAAATGATTGACAACACTCGACGCAATTTAGGCCTGGCCGCTCTGTCCATGCCTCTGGTCACGGCTGTGCCTAGCGGGTTCGCACAGTCGGGCCCCATTCGCATAGGCAGCAGTCTGGGCCTGACGGGTCCACTGAGCGGCGCATCCTCTGCGCAAAAAATCGCCACGGATATATTCATCGAGGGCCTGAACAAGCGCGGAGGCTTGCTTGGACGACCCGTGGAGTGGTTGTTGAAGGATGACCAGTCCAGGCCAGACGTGACACGAACCATCTACGAACAATTGATCACCTCTGACAAGGTGGATCTGATCATGGGCCCTTATGCCACGGGTGCCATCCTCTCGGCCATGGCCGTGGCTCAGCGCTACAACAAGGTACTGATTCACAACACCTTTGGCCTGCCGGCGCTGGCCAAGTACGAATTGCAGTTCTCTGTCTCGGGTGGTGCTTACGAGATTGAAAGCGTCTGGCCGAACCTGGTGTTCGATGCCGTGGCATCTGCACAGCGCCCACCGAAAAACATTGCGGTGCTGGCCAGCAAGTTTCCATCCGTTCACTTTGTGAGCCAGGGCGCCCGGCAAGCATTGAAGTCACGGGGATTGAATGAGTCCATCTATCTCGAGTGGGACTTCGGCAACCGCGACTTCGGTGCGATTGCGGCACGCGTGAAGGACGCCAAACCCGACATGATCTGGGTGGGGGGCGTTGGCATGGAGGGGAATATGCTGCTCGATGCGATGCGCAAGATCGGCTACACACCGCCCATGACGTTCGTGATGTTCCCTGCACCGGGCCCCATGGCCAAGTCGCCTGACGGTCAGGGGGTCATGGCTCTGACGGTATTTGAAGAGCACCCTCCCTTCTCCAGCAACTCGACTGCTGCGGAGTTCATCAAAAGTTATGGTGAACGCGCCACCAAGGCGGGCATGGCCGAGACTTCTGTAGACCTGTTCGCCTCGGTGGCTTTTGCAAGCTGGCAAGTCCTTGAGGCTGCAGTCAATGGCACACGCAGCCTGGATGACAAGACCCTGGCCGCCTGGATCAAGCGCAGCCAGGTGGACACCATCATCGGCAGGATGCGCTGGGATGGGATGAACAACTTCATCAAGGGCAAGGACCTGTACAAAGTCAAGCAGGTCAACAACGGGAAATGGCAGGTGGTCTGGCCTCCCGAGTCTGCCGCACCCGGGGCACGGGTGGTCGGCGGCTGAGAACACCCTGCATCGACAGCTCAAGGAGGAGGTTCGGCGGGAGCACCCGCGAACCTTGCCCACCTGCCCGCGGCGGACCTGGCTTTACAGCATGTCCATTGGAAAACGGCGGTGCAGGTCCTCACGGAACTGACGCACCACGCCCAGGGCGTCCTTGAGTAGGTCGCGCTCCAGGGTCGATAAACGCATCGGCATCACCATGCCGCTGACAGGCTGGCCGCCCGCGAGCTCGTCCAGACCCGCCTGCAGCTTCAGCCCCATGAGGAAGTGAAGGCATTGCGTCCAGTCCTCTGCCTGCCGGAACGTGACCACGCCGCGCGCAGCCAGGGCCTGCAAGCGCGCGGCCGTGCCGAGCTCGGACAGTCCCGCCTGCAGCGCCAGCGCGCGGGTGCCATGCACCAGCGTGAAGATGCCCGCCTTCTTGAGGTTCAGTCCCGCCGAACTCGACGTCCAGACGCCCAGGTGGCTCATGTGTCCCAGATGCCCCAAGGGAAAGAGCCGACCCCACCAGCCCTGCGGTGGGCCGGAGGCATCCACGGCGCAGGCAAAACGCGCCAGGAAGGCATCGCTGTGCCACTGGCTCTGCCGGGCTTCGCCCTGCACCAGGGCGAGGAGCGTGGGGTCGCCTGCCACCGCCTGCGCATCGAGCAGGATGGCCAGCTGCATCAGGGATTGGGCACTGGGCTGGCTCAGCCACTGGCGCACGCGCTGCCTGAACTGCGCCACGGTGCCGCGCCAGGCCGGCCGGCTGATCATGACGCCGCCCGGACATGGCGGGTAACCGAAGTCGGCCAGCGCCCGCGAGAAGGCCTCGCAGACGGCGGGCAGATCGGCCGGCGGCTCGTAGCCGTCCTGCAGCAAGAGGCCGTTGTCCTGGTCGGTCTTGAGCAACTGCTCGCCACGGCCCTCGCTGCCCATCACGAAGAGGCAGCTGTGGGCCAGCAGCTCAGCAGGGGCAATCAACTGCCAGGCCCGCTCAAACAGGCGCGCCTGCAGCACGTGCACCAGGCGGGCAATCAGGGCCACGCGGGTGCCGCTGCGGTAAAGACGCTCCACCATGCGGGTGATCTGCGCCGAGGCCAGGGCAAGCGCCGCGATCGATTCCGCCAACTCGATCTGCAGGGCGATCTGCTGCGAGTGGTTGGCCAGGAAGCTGAACACATCCAGGGCTTCCAGGAAGCCCCGCACCGCCTGTCCCTCGGCCACCACCAGGCGGTGGATGCGGTGGCGCACCAGGAGCGCCAGGGCATCGCCTAGGGTGTCTTCAGGGCGCACCGTGACCAGCGGGAAGCGGCTGAACTCACGCACCGCCATGGCAGGCAGGGGTCGACCGTCGAGCACCGCGCGCTGCACCGTGGAGCCGGCAAAGAGCCCCAGGCGCGGCGGGTTGCTGGCACGGTCGCGCACCAGCAGGGCCCGAGCAGCATGCGTGTGCAGCAGGCGCACGGCCGAGAGCACATCGGCATCGGCATCGATCTCTGGAGCCGGGCGCAGAAAGACCTCGTCCACCCGCGAGAGCGTGAGCGACTGCATGTCGTGGGCGCTGACGCGTTCATCGAGCGCACTGAGCTTGGCGCTGAAGTCGGCAAACAGCAGTGCGCCGAAGGTGGCGTTTTCGGCGATGAGGCTCATCACCAGCTCGCGCGGCACCTGGTAGGCGATCACGTCCTCGGTGGCCACGAAACGGTGGCTGCTGCGGCCAGCCACCAGAGCGCGGCCGTCCCACACGTCCTGGGGACCCAGGTGGCCCACCTGAACGCTGTCCTCGTATTCGGCCACATGGCCCTTGAAATTGACCCACAGGTACGCAGGTGAGGCACCGGCTTCCAGGATGACCTGGCCTGGGCGGTAGTCAGCCAGCTCGAGTGCCGCGCGCACGCGGTGCTGCTGCGCCAGGCTCAGGGCGTCAAAAGGCGAGATGGAGAAGTCAAAGGCGCTGGGCATGGGCGGGCGGCATACAAGCCCCATTGAAGCCCTGTGGGCTTCCCCGCGGCTAGCTCGGCCAGCGCGAATTGAGCAAAGCTTGACTTAGGTCAGCCGCAGCTCGTCCATGTGGGCAAACACCCGCCGTGCACCGGCCTCACGCAAGGGGGCAGGATCTGCCCCCTCGGGCGCGTAGGCCCAGACGGTAGAACCCGCGGCCACGCCCGCGGTGATACCCACGGTGGTGTCTTCCACCACCAGGCAGTGCACCGGATCCACGCCCAGGTGGGCGGCGGCGGCCAGGTACACATCGGGATGCGGCTTGCTGCGCGGCATCTCGTGGCCGCTGAAGATGCGGCCGTCAAAGAAATCATGCAAGCCCACCTGCTTGAGCATCATCTCGACCTTGAATCGGTCGGCACCCGAAGCCACGGCGATGCGGCCCTGGGTGTGGCCGTGCAGGTGCTCCACGGCCTGGTGGATGCCATCGATGGCCGTGATGTGCTGCGCCAAGCGCTCATTGCGGCGATGGAAGAATTCCTCGAGCCACAGGTCGGTGAGCGGTGTGCCGGTGTTCGCCTCGATCAGGGCGCGCTGACTGCGCACGGTATGGCCCACAAAGCGCTGCATGCACTCGGCCAGGCTCATGCGCCAGCCCTGCTCCTCGAACATGTCGCGCAGCACGCCGCAGGTGAGGGATTCGCTGTCGACGAGCACGCCGTCGCAGTCAAACAAGATGGCTTGAAAGGTCATGGGGCGCTCATTGTAGAAAGCTGAACGGGGACGCTGCACCGCAGCACCCTGCCCCCACCTAGGCCCACAGACCCGCCAGCGCAGACCACACCCAGCCCCCGGCCATGAACAGAAAGGCCAGCCCGGCCAGCCCCAGCGCCAGCGAACTGAGCAGCATCAGGCCGTCACGCGTGAGCAGCCCCAGGGCGAACAGCAGCAGGGCCACGGCCGGGAAGATGTTCCCCAAAGGAATCGGCAGAAAGATGATGAAGGCCATCAGCCACACCCAGGCCGCCCAGGCCCAGCGCAGGCGCTCATGTTGCAGCTGCGGCCAGCGCGGCCGCAGTCGCCGCTGGGCAAAGGTGTAGATCCAGGCCAGCGCGCGCAACACCCGGTAGGCGGCCCGGGGGTTGAGCTGCAGCGAGCGCAGGCGCGCCAGCTGAGGTGGCTCCTGCTGCCGGGCCCAGCGCCAGGCCCAGGCCATGATGCCCAGGCTGAACAGCATGCCCGCGCCCGCCACCGGCACGGTGGTGATGAGCGAGAGCAAGATAAGAAGGATGGCCATGGTGCCCTGGCCATGCATGGCCAGAAGCTGCTGCAAGGTGAGCGGCTCCCCCGGCTCGCCCCAGGCCAAGGCCTGACGGCGCCGACGTGCCTCGCGCACGAAGCGACGGATGAAGGCGGCATCGAACAGGCTGCGCGGCGGTGGAAGGGGAGCGGTCAAGGTGACCTCATGACACGGCACCGGCCGACAGGGCCTGGCCGTCCACGTAGAACCAGCGGCCGTCTTCACGCACAAAGCGGCTGCGCTCGTGCTGACGGATGGCGCGGCCGTCCACACGAAAGCGCGCCACGAACTCGACCTCGGCGGTCTGCAGCCCCGTCATGTGGTGGTGGCGCAGCTCCAGCCCCAGCCAGCGCGCGCCGCGCTCCAGCGCCAGTTCAGCCGGCCGGGTGCTGATGTGCCAGGTGGCCAGCAGGTAGGGCACCTGACCCCGCACGAAGGCGCTGTAGCGCGAGCGCATGAGCTGCTCGGCACTGGGGGCGGGCTCCCCGTCCAGGAAGGGGCCGCAGCACTGCGCCAGCGGCAGCGGCTGGCCGCGCCGGTCAGCACGGCCGCAGGGACAGGCCTGGGTGTCGGGCGCGGCCATGAAGCGCTTCAGCCCTTGCGGGCTGCGCTTTCCTTTTTGTGCTCTTCCAGCGTGACCACGGGTGCGCTGCCCTTCTTCCAGGCGGCAAAGCCACCGTCGATGTGGGCCACGTTGCGCATGCCCATGTCCTGGAGCGTCTTGGTGGCCAGGGCACTGCGCCAGCCTGCGCCGCAGAAGAGCACGAACTCTTTGGACTCGTCAGCGAACACCGGCTTGAAATAGGGCGAGGCTGGGTCCACCCAGAACTCGAGCATGCCGCGCGGAGCCAGCAGCGCGCCAGGCACGGTGCCCTCGCGCTCGAGCTCACGTGGGTCGCGGATGTCGACGATCTGCGTCTTGCCGTCATTCAGGCGGGCCTGAACGTCGCTAACGCTGTAGGTGGTGACCTGGGCCATGGCCTCGTCAACGAGCTGCTGAAAACCTTTGGTGATGGGCATGGGTTGTCTCCTGGGGTAGGCGAAAAAGGGGCTCAGGCCAGCGCGCGCTGGATGAGGATTTTCTGGATGTCGCTGGTGCCTTCGTAAATTTGGCACACGCGCACGTCGCGGTAGATGCGCTCGACCGGGAAATCGCTCACATAGCCATAGCCGCCCAGGGTCTGCAGGGCGGCGCTGCACACGCGCTCGGCCATCTCGCTGGCAAAGAGCTTGGCCATGGCCGCCTCCTTCAGGCAGGGCTGGCCGGCATCGCGCAGGGCCGCGGCATGCCAGGTGAGCTGGCGCGCGGCTTCGAGCTGCGTGGCGCACTCGGCCAGGCGAAAGCCCACGGCCTGGTGGTTCATGAGCGCTGTGCCAAAGCTCTCGCGCTGGCGGGCGTAATCCAGGGCGCAGTCCAGCGCGCTGCGGGCCATGCCCACGCTTTGCGCCGCAATGCCGATGCGCCCGCCTTCGAGCGCTGAGAGCGCAATCTTGTAGCCCTCACCTTCTGAGCCAATCAGGTTCTCAGCCGGGATGCGGCAGCTGTCGAAGTTGATCTGCGCGGTGTCGCTGGAGTGCTGGCCAAGCTTGTCCTCCAGGCGCGCGACCTGGTAGCCGGGCGTGTTGGTGGGCACGAGAAAGGCGCTCAGGCCCTTCTTGCCGGCGGCCTTGTCGGTGGCAGCAATCACGATGGCCAACTGGCCGTTTTGGCCGCTGGTGATGAACTGCTTGACGCCGTTGATCACATACTCGCCCCCTTGCCGGGTGGCGGTGGTGCGCAGGGCCGAGGCGTCGCTGCCGGCCTGCGGCTCAGTCAGGCAAAAGGCACCGAGCAACTGGCCCTGGGCCAGCGGCGTGAGCCATTGGCGCTTTTGCGCCTCGGAGCCGTAGCGCATGAGGATGGCGTTGACCGGGCAGTTGGTCACCGAAATCGCCGTGCTGGTGCCGCCGTCGCCGGCTGCGATTTCTTCGAGCACCACGGCCAGGGTCAGGTAGTCGAGGTTCGCTCCGCCATAGGCCTCGGGCACGCAGATGCCGTAAGCCCCCAGGGCCGCCAGGCCCCGGTGCGCCTCCTGCGGGAAGTGGTGGGTTTTATCCCACTCGGCGGCATGGGGCCAGAGCTCGCGCTGCGCGAAGTCGCGAACGGCGTCGCGCACCATGGCCTGGTCGGCATTGAGCAGCATGGAAGGGTCTCCTCGGGGTTCAGGTCACCAGGGCAGCGGCGTGCCGTCGTGGTTGAGAAAGGCGCCGCGCTGGGCGGGCTTGAGGCCTTGCAGGGAGCGGCGCATGCTGGCCACGCTCTGGGCCACCGTGAGCGGGGCCTGAGCGCCGCCCATGTCGGTCTGCACCCAGCCGGGGCTGAGCGCCAGCAGCAGGCGGTCGGGGTGGTCCTGCTGCGCGGCATGCACGGCCATGTTCAGCGCCGCTTTGCTGGTGCGGTAGAGCCAGGCACTGCTGCCCTGGCACTCGGCGATGCTGCCCATCAGGCTGCTGATGAAGGCCAGGGCCGCGCCCGGCCTGAGCAAGGGCGCCACCTGCGGCAGCGCCTGCATGGCGCCCAGCACATTGGTGGGCTTCACATGGGGGAACTCGGGCTGGGTGGGTGGGGGGTCGGCGCCGGCTGGGGCGATCACGCCAGCG
>CANGYC010000013.1 GCA_947457975.1 Comamonadaceae bacterium
GCATCAAGCGGCCCAGCGGCAACTCGCTGGAAGCCGCATCGGCAAAGGGCAAATGCCGATGGGCAAACGCCAGCAGCCAGGCCGGTGGCTTGAGGAAGGACTTTTTCAAGCGTGCCACTGCCAAGCCTGAGAGGTGTAAAAACCGCTCTTGATGCGCTGGGTTGCGCCCTCACGCCATCCGAGCGGGCCCAAGCCCTGGACCAGCCCGCTGCGCAAGACCGGCTCGGACACCGGTGTGAGCGAAGGCGAACGGTCGCTGCGTGGGAACAGACGCCCCAGGCCATGCATCACGGCCAGAGCCGGCGTGCGCGGCGCGAAGGTGAACAAGATGGACTGCTCGGTGCGGTCGGCCAGGCGCTGCATGGCCTCAACCATGTGCGGCACGTCATAGTGAATCAGCGAGTCCATGGCCACCACGTGGTCGAAGTGGCCCAGGGCCTCGTCGAGCATGTCACCGGAGCAAAAGCGGATGGAGCCACCCAGAGGATGCGCCGGGTCGGCGCCGTAGCGGTCGGCCGCCAGCTTGACCAGCGTGGGCGAGAGGTCGATGGCCACCACTTCCGCGCCACGGGCCATGGCTTCGACGGCCAGCGCACCCGTGCCGCAGCCGGCATCGAGCAGACGCAGGCCGCGCATGTCCTGCGGCAGCCAGGACAGCAGGGTGGCGCGCATCTGGTCACGCCCGGCGCGCACGGTGGCGCGAATGCGGCCCACCGGGGCGTTTGAGGTCAGGCGTTCCCAGGCCTGCGCGGCCGTGCGGTCGAAGTAATTCTCGATCTGCTCGCGACGTTGCAGGTAAGCGGAGTGGTTCATGTCAGTCGAATCCCAGCAGGTCGAAGATGTCGCGGTCCTTCATGGGCACCGCCGCCATGGGCTCGGCACCGAGCCAAAGGGCCGCGGCCAGCCGCATGTACTCTTTCTTGACGGCTTCGAGCTCGGGCGATTCCTCCATCTCGAAGAGGGTGGATTTCTTGAGCCGGCTGCGGCGGATGGCGTCGAGGTCGGGGAAGTGCGCGGCCAGCTTCAGGCCAATCTGCGCGTTGTACTTGTCGATCTGGTCGGTGCCGGCGCTGCGGTTGGCGATGACGCCGCCCAGGCGCACGTTGTAGTTCTTGGCCTTGGCACCGATGGCCTGCACGATGCGGTTCATGGCGAAGATGGAGTCAAAGTCGTTGGCCGTGACGATGAGCGCGCGGTCGGCGTGCTGCAGGGGGGCCGCGAAGCCGCCACACACCACGTCACCGAGCACGTCGAAGATCACCACGTCGGTGTCTTCCAGCAGGTGGTGCTCCTTCAGGAGCTTGACGGTCTGGCCCACCACATAGCCGCCGCAGCCGGTGCCGGCGGGCGGACCGCCCGCTTCCACGCACATCACGCCGTTGTAGCCCGGGAAGACAAAGTCCTCGGGACGCAGCTCTTCGGCATGGAAGTCCACGGTCTCGAGCACGTCGATCACCGTGGGCAGCATCTTCTTGGTGAGCGTGAAGGTGGAGTCGTGCTTGGGGTCGCAGCCGATCTGCAGCACACGCTTGCCCATGTGGGAGAACGCGGCCGAGAGGTTGGAAGAGGTGGTGCTCTTGCCGATGCCGCCCTTGCCGTAGATGGCAAAGACCTTGGCATTGCCGATCTTGAGGCTGGGGTCGAGCTGCACCTGAACGCTGCCCTCGCCGTCAGTTCGGCTGGCGCGGCCCGAGGCACGCCTCAGGTCGGTCAGGGGAACGCTGGTTTCCATCATGCGGGAGCTCCTTCAAAGACGCCCTCAAGCCGGTCTTCCAGTTCTTCACTGGCCTGCCGGAGGGCTTGTAAAACTTCGGGCTTGGGTTGCCAGAACTGGCGGTCAGAAGCCTCTAGTAGGCGGCTGGCGACGCGCGCCGAGGCCGTGGGGTTGAGCTGAGCCAGGCGCTGGCGCATCTCGGGGTCGAGCATGAAGGCCTGGGTGAGCTGCTCATACACCCAGGGCTGCACCTGCCCCGTGGTGGCTGACCAGCCCATGGTGTTAGTCAGGTGCACCTCGATCTGGCGCACGCCTTCGTAGCCATGCTTGAGCATGCCTTCGTACCACTTGGGGTTGAGCATGCGCGTGCGGGTCTCGAGCGCCACCTGCTCGGTGAGCGTGCGCACGGTGCCGCCGCCGTGGCTGTCGCGGGTCTGGTCGCCGATGTAGACCGGCGCCACCGGCGCCTGGCCGCCAGCGCGCTGGCTCTTGGCGCGCTGCACGGCGCGGCTGACGCCGCCCAGGGTGTCGAAATAGGTGTCCACGGTGGTGACGCCCAGCTCCACGGAATCGAGGTTCTGGTAGGCCAGCTCCACGTCAGCGAGCACGCTGCCCAGCAGCTTGGGCAACTGGCGGGCCTTGCCGGCTCGGCCGTAGGCAAAGCCCTTGCGGCGGCTGTAGGTCTCGGCGAGTTCGTCGCTGTGTTCCCAGCGGCTGTTGTCGACCAGGTTGCCGACATTGGCGCCATAAGCGCCCTCCGCATTGCCGAAGACCCGCAGGGAAGCGGTCTCGATGTCACCGCCGTGCTCGGCCTGGAAAGCCAGGGCGTGCTTGCGGATGAAGTTCATCTCCACGGGCTCGTCTGCGCAGGCGGCCAGGTAGGCGGCTTCGGCCAAGAGCTTGATCTGCAGCGGCAGCAGGTCGCGGAAGATGCCCGAGAGGGAAATCATGACGTCCACGCGCGGCCGGCCCAGTTCGGCCAGGCTCAGGAGCTGTGCCCCGGCAAGGCGGCCGTAGCTGTCAAAGCGCGGACGGGCGCCCATGAGGGCCAGCACCTGGCCGATGGGGCCGCCTTCGCTTTTGAGGTTGTCGGTGCCCCACAGCACCATGGCAATCGATTCGGGGAAGGCGTGGCCGTCGGCCATGTGGCGGTCCAGCAGGCGGGTGGCCTGGCGGGCGCCGTCCTTGACGGCGTAGGCGCTGGGAATGCGAAATGGGTCAAAGCCGTGCACATTGCGGCCGGTGGGCAGCACATCGGGCGTGCGCAGCAGGTCGCCGCCGGGTGCCGGGCGCAGGAAGCGGCCGTCCAGGGCCTTGAGGATGCCCTCGATTTCGCTGTCCTGCCGCAGGCGGGCATCGGTGAGTGCCAGCTCGGCCAGCTGTTCGCGAGATGCTGCAGAGCCCTTGGCCTGGGCGATGACCCAGGCCGCATCCACCGCCGCACCGGCGGCCAGGGCCTCGATCGCCTCGCGCGGCATGCCGGGGCCATGCCAGGCCTCGGCGCAAGAAGCCAGCAGGTCGGTGCGCTCGGCGGCGCTGGGCGCCTGGCCGACCACGTGCAGACCGTAGGGAATGAGGGTGTAGGACAGCTCGAGCACCGCCTCGTTCAGGCGCAGGATGCGCGCCTCGGCGGATTGGGCCCACGCAGGCTCGGGCTCGCACAGCTCGAGCACTGCGGCCTGGGCCTGGATCATCAAACCCAGTTCGTCGCGCTCGACCTGGGCCTCGGGCTCCAGGGCGCGGAAGCGCTCGATCATTTCCTTGAGCTCCATCAGGCCCTTGTAGAGGCCCGCCTGCGCCACCGGGGGCGTGAGGTAGCTGATGAGCGTGGCGGCCGAGCGGCGCTTGGCCAGGGTCCCCTCGGAGGGGTTGTTGGCCGCATAGAGATAAAGGTTGGGCAGGTCGCCGATGAGGCGGTCGGGCCAGCAGCGGGCGCTCAGGCCGTTTTGCTTGCCGGGCATGAACTCCAGCGCGCCGTGCGTGCCGAAGTGCAGCACCACCTGGGCGCCGAAGTCCTCGCGCATCCAGCGATAAAAAGCCGAGAAGGCGTGTGTGGGGGCGAAGTCCTTCTCAAAGAGCAGGCGCATCGGGTCGCCCTCATGGCCAAAAGAGGGCTGGATGCCCACAAAGACATTGCCAAAGCGCTCGCCCAGCACGAACAGGCGGCTGCCGTCGCTGAGCTGACGGCCAGGGGCGGGGCCCCAGGTGGCCTCGATCTCCTTGAGATGGGGCTCGCGGCGCACATGCTCGTCGGCACTGATGAAGGCATGCACGTTGGCCTGCACGCCAAAGCGCTGGGCGTTGCCTTCAAGGAGGCGGCGGCGCAGCGTATCCACGCTGTCAGGCAGCTCGACGGTGTAGCCCTCGCGCTGCATGGCCTGCAGGGTGTTGTAGAGCGACTCGAACACGCCCAGGAAGGCGGCGGTGCCGGTGTTGCCGGCGTTGGGCGGAAAGTTGAACAACACGGCCGCAACCTTGCGCTGGGCGCGCTCGCTGCGGCGCAGGTCGATCAGGCGGCCCACGCGCACGGCCAGGGTCTGGGCGCGCTCGGGGCAGCTGTGCATGTCGTGCACCTCGGCCACGTTGTCGAAGGTGCAGGACCTGGGGCAGCCGGTGCAGGCCATGTGCGCGGCACCGCTGCGGCCGCCATAGACCATGGAGCCGGTGGCACCGTCGAGCTCAGGGATGGCCACCATCATGGTGGATTCCACGGGCAGCAGGCCACGCTCGGAGGCGCCCCAGCTGTCCAGGCTCTGGAATTCCACGGGCATCACGGCGAGGTAAGGCACATCAAGCCGGGCCAGCACGTCTTCGGCGGCGCTGGCGTCGTTGTAGGCAGGCCCACCCACCAGGGAAAAGCCGGTGAGCGAGACCAGCGCGTCGATGGCGGGACGGCCATCGCGGGTGAAGTAGGCGTCGATGGCCGGGCGGTTGTCCAGGCCGGTGGCGAAAGCGGGGATGGCCTTCAGACCCTGGGCCTCGAGCGCTGCGATCACGCCGTCATAGTGGGCGGTGTTGCCGGCCAGCAGGTAGGAGCGCATGAGCAGCACGCCGACGGTGCCGCGGGTGCCGGCGGTGGCCGGCAGATCGGCCAGGCGATCCGACAGGCGGGTGGCCATGTGTGGGTGGTAGACCCCCACTTCCGGGTACTCGACGGGCGGCTCGACCTTCAGGCCGCGCAGGCTGGCACGCTCGCCACTGGCATAGCGGTCCACCAGGAAGCGGACCATGTTGGCCATGTTGTCTTCAGAGCCGGCAAGCCAGTACTGCATGGCCACGAAGTAGGCCCGCACATCCTGGGCGGTGCCCGGGATGAAACGCAGGATCTTGGGCAGGCGGCGCAGCATCTTCATCTGCTTTTGACCGGCCGTGGTGCGGTCTTCGCTGCTCATCTCGGCCTGGGTGGCGGACTTGCCGCGCAGGCGCTTCAAGAATTCCATGGGCCCGCTGCTGGGGCCGGACATGTCGAACTTGCCCATGCGGGTGAGCTTGCTGACCTCGGTGGCCGACATCAGGCAGACCATGGCGTCGCACTGCTCGCGCCTGACCTTGAGGGCGGGCAAGACCGGCAGGAAGTGGTCTTCCATGAACAGCATGGTGGCGATCACGATGTCGCCCTGGGCGATATCGGCCTGGCAGCGTGCAAGGGCCGCCGGGTCAGCCTCCCACTCGGCTGCCGCATGCACGCTCAGCTCCAGGCCCGGCAGGCTGCGAACCAGGCGCTTGTGCGCACGCTCGGCGGCGCTGGCCAGGTGGCTGTCCATGGTGACGAGCACCACCCGCATGGCCACCGGGGCCACGCCGGCGCGGCGGCCTTCAGCGGCTGAAATGAGCTTTGGCATCGTAGAGGGTGTCCACGGTGATGAGTGGCACACCGCGCTCGCGGGCGTAGGTTTCAGTGTTCCTGCGCGCCTTGCCGCGCACGAAGAAGGGAATCTTTTTGAGCTCGCTCTCGGCGTCTGCGCCCCAGGTGAGGCCCTGGGGCTGGGCCAGCGCCGGGGCCGCCGCAGGCGCCAGCACGGGGGCCTGGGCCGCCGGCTTGATGCCGCCGCCCAGGTGCGAGGGGGCGGCGTTCTCATGGAATTCGCTGTCGCCGCGGAACATGCCGATAAGGTGCTCTTCCAGGCCCATCATGAGGGGGTGCACCCAGGTGTCAAAGAGCACGTTGGCGCCCTCAAAACCCATCTGGGGGGAGTAGCGGGCCGGGAAGTCCTGCACGTGAACCGGCGCTGAAATGACGGCGCAGGGCACACCCAGGCGCTTGGCAATGTGGCGCTCCATCTGCGAGCCCAGCACCAGCTCGGGCTGGAGTTCGGCGATGCGCGCCTCCACCTCGAGGTAGTCGTCGGTGATGAGTGCTTCCACACCGTACTGCTCGGCGGCGGCGCGCACCTCGCGGGCGAACTCGCGGCTGTAGGTGCCCAGACCCACCACCGTGAAGCCCAGCTCTTTCGCGGCCACGCGCGCAGCGGCCACCACGTGGGTGGCGTCGCCAAAGACGAACACGCGCTTGCCAGTGAGGTAGGTGGAGTCCACCGAGCGGGCGTACCAGTCGGCACGTGAGGCGGTGCGGTCCAGGCAGGCCTGGGCATCCAATCCCGCCAGCTCGGCCACTTCACGGATGAAGTCGCGCGTGGCACCCAGCCCAATGGGCACGGTGCGGGTGGCGGGCTGCTTGAACTGGCGCGTGAGCCACAGCGCAGCCGTGTTGGCGATCTCGGGGTAGAGCACGACGTTGAAGTCGGCCTCGTGCAGCCGGGCCATGTCGGCCGGCGAGCAGCCCAGGGGGGCGACCACATTGATGTCCACGCCCATGCCCTGCAGCAAAGCGGTGATTTCCTGCAGATCGTCCCGGTGGCGAAAGCCCAGGGCGGTGGGGCCGAGGATGTTGCAGCGCGCACGCTCGCCGCGCGGCCGGGGCGCCTGGCGGGCCGGACCGGTGGCCAGGTTTCGCACCATTTGGTAGAAGGTTTCGCTGGCGCCCCAGTTTTCCTTGCGCTGGTAGGAGGGCAGCTCCAGGGCCACCACGGGCACGGGCAGGTCCAGCGCCTGGCACAGGCCACCTGGGTCGTCCTGGATAAGCTCGGCCGTGCAGGAGGCGCCGACCATCATGGCCTGGGGCGCAAAACGCTCGAAGGCCTGGCGGGCGGCGGTCTTGAACAGCTCGGCCGTGTCGCCGCCCAGATCGCGGGCCTGGAAGGTGGTGTAGGTGACGGGCGGGCGCTTGGGCAGGCGCTCGATCATGGTGAACAGCAAATCAGCGTAGGTGTCGCCCTGGGGCGCGTGCAGCACGTAGTGCACGCCCTCCATCGCCGTGGCGATGCGCATGGCGCCCACGTGGGGCGGTCCTTCGTAAGTCCAGAGCGTCAGTTGCATGAAGGGCTCTCTGTTCTTTCAGGCGGCCAGGCGCAGGCGGCGCAGCAGCGGTCGGCTAAAGAGCTCGGCCAGGTCACCGGCTTGCTCGTAACCGTGGATGGGGGTGAAGACCAGCTCGATGGCCCACTTGGTGGTCAGGCCCTCGGCCTCCAGGGGGTTGGCCAGGCCCAGGCCGCACACCACGATGTCGGGTTGGGCGGCGCGGCAGCGCTCGATCTGGTTCTCCACATCCTGGCCCTCAGACAGGGTCGTGCCAGCCGGCAGCCAGGCCAGCTCCTCGGCCAGGTGCTGGCGGTGCAGGTAGGGGGTGCCCACCTCCAGCAGCTGCATGCCCAGTTCGCGGGAGAGGAAGCGGGCCAGCGGAATTTCAAGCTGGGAATCCGGGAAGAAGAAGATGCGCTTGCCCTCGAGCGCGGCGCGCTGGCGGCTCAGTGCAGCCTGGCCACGCTGGCGCGCAGGTGCCGTGACCGATTCAAAGTGAGCCGGATCCACACCAAAGGCATGAGCGGCCGCCTGCAGCCAGGCGGTGGTGCCTTCGATGCCCAGCGGGAAGGGGGCCGACAGGCGCTGCGCACCCCGGGCCTCCAGGGCGCGGCCGGTGTCCGCCAGGAAGGGCTGAGCCAGCAGGAAGCGGGTATTCGGGCCCAGGGGGGGCAGCTCGTTGGCATGTCGCGGCGGGAAAAAGTGGACCGGGCCGATGCCCAGCTGCGACAGCAGGCGAGAGAACTGGTCTTCAACCACGTCGGCCAGAGCGCCCACCACCATCAGGCTGGGCGGCGCCTCGGGAGCGGCCTCGGGCAGGCTGGGCACCAGGGAGGCGAGGCAGGCGTCTTCGCCTTGCGTGAAAGTGGTCTCGATGCCGCTGCCCGAATAGTTGAGCACGCGCACCTGGGGCGAAAACTGGGTCGACAGGCGAGAGGCAGCGCGCGAGAGGTCGAGCTTGATGACTTCCGAGGGGCAAGAGCCCACCAGGAACAGCAGCTTGATCTCAGGACGGCGTTCGAGCAGCTGGCGCACCACGCGGTCGAGCTCCTCGTTGGCGTCGGCCAGGCCGGCCAGGTCGCGCTCGTCGATGATGGCCGTGGCAAAGCGGGGCTCGGCAAAAATCATGACGCCGGCGGCCGACTGCACCAGGTGCGCGCAGGTGCGCGAGCCCACCACCAGGAAGAAGGCGTCCTGGATCTTGCGGTGCAGCCAGATGATGCCGGTCAGGCCACAAAACACCTCGCGCTGCCCGCGCTCCTTGAGCACGGGCGCATCTTGGCAGCCGGCGGCTTCTTGGCGGATGGGAATGACGGCGTTCATGCCAAGGCCCCCGGTTCGGTGGTGTCTGCGCGGCCATCGAGGCGGGCCGCACGCAACTTCAGAAGGAACTGGCCGGCATTGATGACATAAGCGGCGTAGGCCGCCAGGGCCAGGTACATGAGCTGATGGGACTGGAGCAGCCCACCGGCCAGGGCCGCAAGGTAGGCGGTGTGCAGGGCCAGCACCAGCATGCTGAACATGTCTTCCCAATAAAAGGCCGGTGCGAAGAGATAGCGACCGAAAACCACCTTCTCCCAGATGCAGCCGGTGACCATGATGAGGTAGAGCGTGACGGTCTTGATCACCACCGACAAGGTGGCCGCCGCCTCGCCTTCGCCGGTGGCGAGGAACCTGATCACCAGGCCCACGCTGACCAGAAAGACCAGGAACTGCAGCGGTGCCAGCACGCCCTGCACCCCGGTCCAGACCGTGGCATTGCGACGCTCACGCTCCTCTGGGGTGTAGAGCGGGTGGCGCGCGGGGCCCTGGAGCGAGTGGTTGGGGGTCACGGATGGGTCAATCTCATGGGCAGGATTGCGACAATTTAGGCCCTGGCGGCAAATGTGTCAACTTTTACTGACGTCATGTGTGATTTACATCTCAGTCAGATATAGGGTTTACACTTACAAGGTGTCTACAAACTTTGACGGGTAACCCCTTCCGATGTAAAACCGCAGCAGGTCAGAAAGGATGTGCAGGCTCTGGACCCCCTCCAGCGGCACCCACCCTTTCAGGCACGTGATCACCTGATCTCGTACGAGTGCACCGGTTCAGCCGATGGCCCTTGCGTATCCGGCACCACGCGCAAGACAGCGCCCAGGAGACGCTCATGGACAAGCCCAGCAACAACACATCAGCCCCCAAGGCAGACGCTTCGGCCCACGAGCCCGACACGGCCCTGCGCAGGCGCCTGCTGGCCAAGGCGGTGGAGTACGAGATCCTGCCCCGCCTGATGCTGGCGCACCGCATGGTGCAAGACAGCCCCACCCTGGCCCAGCCGGGAACCTCGGCCATCTCGCCCACGGAGGTCTTTGAATTCGCGCGCCTGGTCAGACAGGCCGATGACGACAAGCTGCGCGAGGAAGTGGCCCGCCTGCGCCGGCGGGGCGTCTCGGCGGCGGGCATCCTGATGGACCTGCTCGCGCCTGTAGCGCGTCACCTGGGCGTGCTGTGGGAGCGCGACCTCTGCGACTTCCAGGAAGTGACGGTGGCCCTGGGGCGCCTGCACCAGCTGCTGCGCGAAAACAGCCCCCTTCCCCCCATCGACCCGGCCAGCAGGCCCCAAGGTAAACGGCGCCCCAGCATCCTGCTGGCACCCTGCCCAGGTGAGCAACACACCTTCGGGCTGTCCCTGGTGGCCGAATTTTTCGTGCAGGCCGACTGGAACGTGTCGGCCGGCAACATGTCCGAAGACGCGTCGCCCACCCGTTTGGTGAAAGATCAATGGTTCGATGTGGTCGGCCTGTCGCTGGGCAGCACGGCGCTGCTGCCAGCCCTGCTGAGTAGCCTGCAAGACCTCAGAAAAGCCAGCATGAATCCTCAGATCTTTATAATTTTGGGTGGTCCCATCTTTGCACTGCATCCCGAGTACGCAGCCCAGCTGCCGGTGGATGCGGTGGTCACCGATGGCAGCGCGGCCCCGGCCATGGCAGCGCAACTCCTGGCACGACTGGAAACCAAAGTTTGATGTCCAGGCGACGCTTCTCCTCCAACCCGAGCCCTTGCAAGAAAGCCCTTCATGGCGCACATCGACAGGCAGTTTGAGATGCCTGCAAAGTTCCTCGCCGACCTGGATGCAGACGCTGCAGCTGAGCTGGTCACCGCTTCGGCCGACGTGGTTCTGGTGCTTGACCAGGACGGCGTGATCCAGGACCTGGCACTGGCCACCGATGACCTGCTGGAGCTCGGCTGCCGCCATTGGCTGAACAAGCCCTGGACACAGACCGTGACGGTAGAAAGCCAGCCCAAAGTCCGGGACCTGCTGAGCCAGGCCACCTCCAGCGACGGCGTGCGCTGGCGCCATGTCAACCAAGCCACGGATGCGGGCACCGAACTGCCCCTGTCCTATTCGGTGGTGCCGGTCAAGCGCCAGGCCAAGGGGGCTCACCGCACGGCACCGCACACCCTGGCCTTCGGCCGTGACCTGCGCCCGCAGGTGGCCCTGCAGCAGCGCCTGGTGACGGCCCAGCAATCGCTGGAGCGCGACTACTGGCGCCTGCGCCAGGCGGAGACCCGATACCGCCTGCTGTTCCAGATGAGCGCAGAGCCTGTGCTCATCCTGGAAGGCTCGATCGACAAGTTGGAGGAAGCCAACCCGGCCGCCCAGGAACTCTTCGGTGACAAGTGCAAGCGCCCAGGCTGGAGCCTGGCCGAGGGCCTGGATGCCCAGAGTCTGCAAGCGCTGCGAGAGATGCTCGAGGGCCTGCGCAGCGCGGGCTCGGCCGACAGCGTGACCGTGCGTGTGACCGGCCAGCCCGAGCCGCTGAAGGTGAGCGCCTCGTCCTTCCGCCATGACAAGGGCTCGTACTTCCTGCTGCGCTTTACTCGGCCGCAAGACCTAGCCACTTCATCTGCCAGCCCTGCGCAGGCCCGGCTCGAGCTCATGAAGGTGCTTGAGAGTGCCCCCGATGCGCTGGTGGTCACGGAGTTGAGTGGCCAGATCCTCACAGCCAACCAGGCCTTCCTGGACATGGCCCAAGTGGGCAGCGAAGAGCAGGCACGCGGGCAGATGCTCGACAAGTGGCTGGGCCGCACCGGTGTCGAGTTCCGGGTGCTGGTGTCCAATCTGCGCCAGCATGGCTCGGTCCGGCTGTTTGCCACGCAGATGCAGGGGGCACAAGGCAGCGTCTCGGAGGTTGAAATTTCGGCCGTAGCCACCCAGGGCAGCCAGCGCTTGCTGGGCTTCACCATCCGGGACATGGGCCGGCGCCTGAGTGCCGACGGCCGCGGCGCCAAGGAACTGCCGCGCTCGGCCAGCCAGATGACCGAACTGGTGGGGCGCCTGCCCCTCAAAGACATCGTGCGCGAGACCACCGACCTGATCGAGCAGCTGTGCATCGAGGCGGCGCTGGAGCTCACCGGAGACAACCGGGCCTCGGCGGCGGAGATGCTGGGCCTGTCCCGGCAGAGCCTGTACATCAAGCTGCGGCGCTTTGGCATTGGAGACAGCGCCAGCGAGACCGACGGGCCCGAGCGCGCCCCTTAAGGCGCCCATGCCTCCTGCAAAAACGCCCGGCCTGCCGGGCGTTTTTTTCTGGCCAGGCACTCGGGCCATGCCCAGGGCGTGGCAGGAAACCGACCTGAGTGTCATTTTTAATTGACACATTGAGCTGTCGAGCGTAAAACACAGGCATGGCGCGTCCTTCCCTGCTCTCAGTCACTGAGCTGTTCAAACCCATCACCTGGTTTCCTCCCATGTGGGCCTTTGCCTGCGGGGTTGTTGCCTCGGGCGTGGCCATGGAAGACCGCTGGGGTCTGGCTCTGGTGGGCGTGGCCCTGGCCGGGCCGCTGGTGTGCGCCACCAGCCAGGCGGTGAACGACTGGTTCGACCGCCATGTGGACGCCATCAACGAGCCCCACAGGCCGATTCCCTCCGGGCGCATCCCCGGCCGCTGGGGCTTGTACCTGGCGCTGGCCTGGACCGCGCTGTCGCTGCTGGTGGCCACGCTGCTGGGGCCCTGGGGCTTCGGGGCTGCCGCGCTGGGCCTGCTGCTGGCCTGGGCCTACAGCGCTCCGCCAGTGCGCCTCAAGCAAAACGGCTGGTGGGGCAATGCGGCCTGCGGCATCAGCTATGAAGGTATCGCCTGGATCACGGGCGCCGCCGTGATGGCCGGCGGCAGCATGCCCCACGGGCAATCGCTGGCGCTGGCCATGCTCTACAGCGCCGCCACCCACGGCATCATGACGCTCAACGACTTCAAGGCCGTCACCGGCGACCGCCAGATGGGCGTGCGCTCGCTGCCTGTGCAGCTGGGTGTCGACCGGGCTGCGCGGGTGGCCTGCTGGATCATGGTGGTGCCGCAGTGGGCGGTGATTGCCCTGCTGATCCAGTGGCAACAGCCCTGGCATGCCCTGACCGTGGCGGCCTTGCTGCTGATGCAGGTCTTCCTGATGCGGCGTTTCATGCAGGACCCCACGGCCCACGCCCGCTGGTACAGCGGCTTCGGTGTGCCGCTTCTGGTGGCAGGCATGATGGTCAGCGCATTTGCGCTGCGCGCCATCACGCAAGGGCTGCAGCCATGAGGGCCGAGCAGGATTTCGGCTGGCTGCGCATCGCGCGCCTGGGCGTCGTGCAGGCCTGCCTGGGCTCGGTGGTGGTGCTCACCACATCCACGCTCAACCGCATCATGGTGGTGGAACTGGCCTTGCCAGCCCTGCTGCCGGGCTTTTTGGTGGCGCTGCATTACCTGGTGCAGGTCGCCCGCCCGCGCATGGGCCACGGCTCGGACGTGGGTGGTCGGCGCACACCCTGGATCATTGGCGGCATGGCCACCCTGGGGGCCGGGGGCCTGACGGCCGCAGCCGGCACGGTCTTGATGGCCAGCGAGCCGGCGGCCGGCATGGCCCTGGCCCTGCTGGGCTTTATCCTGGTGGGCCTGGGCGTGAGTGCAAGCGGCACCTCGCTGCTGGTGCTGCTGGCCAAGCGCGTGCCCGAGGCACGCAGGCCGGGGGCAGCCACCCTGGTGTGGATGATGATGATCGCAGGCTTTGCCATCACGGCAGGCCTGGCCGGGCACTGGCTGGACCCCTATTCACCCGCGCAATTGATGAAGGTCACGGGGACCGTGTCGCTGCTGGCCCTGGGCCTGACCATGCTGGCCCTCAGGGGCGTGGAAGGCGAGGTCCGCACCGAGGTGCCCCAGGCCGCCGGACCGGAGCGCGTGGACTTTCGGTCGGCCCTGCAGCAGGTCTGGGCCGAACCGGTGGCCCGCCGGTTCACCATCTTCGTGTTCGTCTCGATGCTGGCCTACAGCGCGCAGGACCTGATCCTCGAGCCCTTTGCGGGCGTGGTCTATGGCTATACCCCGGGCGAATCCACCAAGCTCTCGGGTGTGCAGCACGGCGGCGTGCTGCTGGGCATGATGCTGGTGGCACTGGCCGGCGGCCTCGCTGCACGCTATCCCAGCCACCCCGTGCTTTCACGTCTGGGATCGCTGCGGGCCTGGACCGTCGGGGGCTGCCTGGCCTCCGCGCTGGCCCTGGCCGGTCTGGTGGCTGGCGGCCTGCTGGGCTCGGCCTGGCCGCTCCAGCCCACGGTGTTCGCCCTGGGCGTGGCCAACGGGGCCTTCTCCATCGGCGCCATCGGCTCCATGATGCGGCTGGCCGGTGAAGGCCGCGAATCCCGCGAGGGCATCCGCATGGGCATGTGGGGCGCAGCGCAGGCCGTGGCCTTTGGCCTGGGCGGCCTGGTGGGCACGGGCGCCAGCGACATCGCCCACTGGCTGGTGGCCAGCCCGGGCCTGGCCTACGCCTGGGTATTCGCCCTGGAAGCGGGCATGTTCATCCTGTCGGGCTGGCTGGCCCTGAAGATTTCCACATCCACGGTCGGCCGGTCTGGCTCGGCTTCCCAGGGCCACGGCCCGTCCCACCTGAAGCGAGTACAACATGCCCCCTCCTGAAATTTACGACGTGGTCGTCGTGGGCGGCGGCCCCGCCGGTGCGACCGCCGCCAATGAGCTGGCCAGGCAGGGCCATTCGGTGCTGCTGCTGGACCGCGCTGGCCGCATCAAGCCCTGCGGCGGCGCCATTCCGCCGCGCCTGATCAAGGACTTTGCCATTCCGGACTCGCTCCTGGTGGCCAGGGCGCAGTCGGCGCGAATGGTCGCGCCCTCCAAGCACCATGTGGACATTCCCATCGAAAACGGTTTTGTGGGCATGGTCAACCGCGATGAATTCGACGAATGGCTGCGCCAGCGCGCGGCCGACGGCGGGGCAGTGCGGCAGGTGGGCACCTTTCAGAAGATCACGCAGGACGCTGATGGCATGAGCCAGGTGCATTACCTGGCCCGCTCGAAACAAATGCGCGCCGAAGGCACCCCCGTATGTGTGCGGGCCCGCAGCATCATCGGTGCCGACGGTGCGCGCTCGGAGGTGGCCAGGCAGTGCGTGCCGGGTGCCGACCAGGGCAAGTATGTCTTTGCGTACCACGAGATCGTGCGGGCACCAGAGGTCAAGCCCAGCGGCTACGACGGCACGCGCTGCGACGTGGTCTATGACGGCCAGCTGTCCCCCGACTTCTACGGCTGGGTGTTCCCGCACGGCGACACCTTGAGCATTGGCACCGGCAGCGCCGACCGCGGCTTTTCCTTGCGCGGTGCTGTCGCGCAGCTGCGCCAGGCCGCTGGCCTGGCAGGCACGGAAACCCTGCGCCGCGAAGGTGCCCCCATTCCCATGAAGCCCCTGCCCCGCTGGGACAACGGCCGCGATGTGGTGCTGGCCGGCGATGCCGCAGGCGTGGTGGCCCCGGCCTCCGGCGAGGGCATTTACTACGCCATGCTGGGCGGGCAGCTGGCCGCGCAGGCCGCACACGCCTTTTTGGTCACGGGCGATGCGCGCGAGCTCAAACTGGCCCGCCAGCGCTTCATGAAAAAGCACGGCACCGTGTTCTGGGTGCTGGGGATGATGCAGTGGTTCTGGTACAGCAGCGACCGCCGGCGCGAGCGCTTTGTGAAGATCTGCGAAGACCGCGATGTGCAGCAGCTGACCTTCGAGTCCTACATGAACAAGGAACTGGCGCGCAAAAAGCCCATGGCCCATGTGCGCATCTTCTTCAAGGATGTGGCGCACCTGCTGGGCCTGGCCCGCGTGTGAGGCAGCCCGCGCGTGAATGAATTTTGGGCCAGTGGCCTGATGCTCGATGGGATCATCGCCCTGACCGTGCTTGAGACGGCCGGCCTGTGGCTCTACCACCGGCTCACGGGCCGGGGCCTAGACCCCAAGGATTACTTGCTCAACCTGGTGTCGGGCCTGTGCCTGATGGCCGGCATCCGGACAGTGATCATGGGCGCCGACTGGCGGTGGACCAGCCTGTGCCTCATGAGCGCAGGCTGCGCCCATGGGGCCGACCTGTGGCTGAGGTGGCGCGCACGGGGTGCTTGATGACAAGCGCCCCGCAGGCGCGAAGGCTCAAGCCTTTTTGGCGTAGGCGCTGCACCAGCCGTTGGCCGCGACCTGCTTGGCCCCAAACAAGGGGCATCCGGCCCAAGCGTCCGTGGGCTTGCCGGCGTAGAGCTGGCAGTTAGCGCATTTCTGGGCCGCGGTGTGCTTGGGGTACTTCTTGGCGTCGACCTTGGTGGTGTCGTGCAGATAACCCAGGGCGGTGGCTTGCGCGTCTTTTTCGTCGACCCTGGCTTGGGCCATGGCCTGGGTGGCCAGCACGGCCGAAGAGGCGGTGACGACTTGGCAAATGAAAACGCGGCGGTTGGAATTTTTCATAGTTAGATTTCCATGAGGTTGAGAACTTGAAGGTTGTAACGTCAAAGCACCGGGCCTGCAAGCCGCCGGGCAAAGCCGAAGCAGGAGACTCGGATAAGCCTCAGGGCGTCCAGGACAGCGGTCCCTCGCCCATGCTCCCGCCGGGGGGTCGGACAGGCGCCGGGCTGCGCGTCAGTGCACTGCAGCGGCGCGATTTCTTGCTATGGTCCGTACTGAGCGGCCTGCTCACCTTGCCCAGACCGGCTGAGGCCCAACCCACCGAGCCCTCCATGCCTTCTACCAGCGCCCCCGTCCTCAGTGGCGAACGTGTGACCCTGACCAGCCAGGGGCAGCCGGTGTGCCTGCACGTGGCCGGGAATGGCCCTGCACTTTTGCTGATTCACAGCGTCAACGCCGCCGCCTCGGCAGCCGAGGTGCGGCCCCTGCATGAGCACTTTCAGCGAACGCACACCGTCTTCTCGATCGACCTGCCCGGCTATGGCTGGTCGGACCGCAGCGACCGGGCCTACACGCCAGGCCTGATGACAGCCGCCCTGCACGACGCCCTGGCACTGATCCGGCAGCGCTGCGGCGAGCGGCCCGTGGATGCGCTGGCCGTGTCGCTGTCCTGCGAGTTCCTCGCACGGGCCGCCAGCGAGGCACCCGCGCACTTTCGCAGCCTGGCCCTGGTGAGCCCCACCGGCCTGGGCAGCAAGGACGAGCGCCGCGGTCCGCCCGGCAGCACCTTGGCCATGCCCTGGCTGCTGGGAACCCTGCGCGGACCTGGCTGGGACGGCCTGCTCTTTCGTGGCCTGACACGGCCGGGCGTGATCCGCTTCTTCCTGAACAAGACCTGGGGTTCGAGCGAGATTGATGAGCAGTTGTGGCAGGACGCCGTCGCCACGTCGCAGCAAGAAGGTGCGCGCCATGCACCGCTGCATTTCCTCTCCGGCGGCCTCTTCAGCCGGGACATCCAGACCATTTACGAAAGCCTCAGCATGCCGGCTTGGCTGTCTCACGGCGTGCGCGGGGACTTCACCGACTACGGCAAGAAGAGCCTGCTTGCCTCCCGTCCGAACTGGCGCATGTCGGTGTTTCCCACGGGAGCCATGCCCTACTTTGAAGTGACGCAGGCGTTTTGCGCCGAGTACCAGGCCTTTCTGGAGTCGGTATGAAGAGGCCTGTGCGCCTTGCGGGGGTCAAGGCGCGCGGTCGCCAGGCCCCGGGGGCTGCTCAGCCGCTTCGCGGGCCTTTTCCGCGCGGGTCCTGGCCTGCGCCTTCTTCACGTCGTGGATCTGCCAGAGGGCCCACGCGATGACCAAAATGAAGATGCCCAGCTCGATCCAGATCCCCATGTCCGACTCCTTGCCCGGCCAGCGCCGGAACAGGCCATTCTTCCACGGCTCGCCCTGACCCGCCATGAGGACCCGTCCATGAGCGCCCCGCTGACCGACCCCACCCCCGAAGAGCCCCTGCTGCCCCAAGACCATGCGCTGCGCGCGCTGCTGCACAACGAGGTGCATGCCCGCCCCACAGCCCGCATCCGGCTACCCGCCCTGGTGGTCTATGTGGCCGTCCTCAATGAAGGGGTGAGCCGGGAAGCGGAAAGCGAGCACCTGCGGCGCCTGCCCGGGCAGGAGCATCTTGGCGCGGAAAAGCTCACCGGCAACTTCCTGCGCCTGCGCTTTGCCACGCACACCGTGAAATGGGAGCGCCACACGGAGTTCACGCGCTACTCCATCGTGCAGCATCTTCCCGAGGACGCTTACCTGGGCGCCAACCAGCCTGACCTGTTGTCCGAGCTGGTGGTGCCACGCGCCTGGCTGGCCGGAATTCCGGGGCGCACCATCGCGGCCGTGCAACTGGCCATGACACACGGCGATCCCAGCAAACCCGAAGAAACACTGGCCCTGGCCCGCCAGTGGTTCGGCGACGGACCGGTGGTGGCCTCAATGATGGGCACCAATGGCCATTCATGGGCCGTGAGCGACTTCATGATCCGGGCCGATGGCTTTGAGCGCATGCTGGTGGTGGCGCCTTCGGGCATGTCGCCCGAGCGGGCCGGGCGCATTTCACAGCGCCTGCTGGAACTGGAAACCTACCGCCTGATGGCGCTGAGGGGCCTGCCCGTGGCCAAGCAGCTCGGACCTGAACTCGGTGGGGCCGAGCACCAATTGCTGGACATCACCGGGCGGCTGGAAGGCAAGCAGACCTCCGACGAGGAACTGCTGGACCAGCTGGTCTCGCTGGCCAGCCGCGTTGAGCGAGCGACAGCCGAACATGACTTTCGCTTCTCGGCCACGCGCGCCTACGACGCCCTTGTGGCGCAGCGCCTGACGGAGCTGCGAGAACGCCCGATCCACGGCACGCAGACCATCGGCGAGTTCATGCGCAAGCGCCTGTCGCCAGCCATCGCCACGGTGGCCGCCACCTCGCAGCGGCTCGATTCCCTGGCCGAGCGCATCTCGCGAACCAGTGGCCTGCTGCGCACGCGGGTGGACATTGCCACCGAGGAGCAAAACCGTCAGCTGCTGGAAAAGCTCACGCGTGGGCAAGAGCTGCAGTTGCGCATGCAGACCACGGTGGAGGGCCTCTCGATTGCGGCTATCACCTATTACGTGATCAGCCTCTTGCTGTACGCCGCCAAGGCCGCGAAGGCAGCCGGCGCACCCATCAACCCTGAAATGGCCGTGGGCGCTGCGGTGCCGCTGGTGCTGTGGGGCGTCTGGCGCATGACGCAGCGCATCCGCCATGCACTGCACAAGGCCAACTGAGGTCGGGTTTCAGGCCGGCTTTCAGGCGGGGATCAGGCCGGGCTCAGGCGCAGCCGTGCATCGCGCAGGCAGTCCTGCGCCCAGCCAGCGGGTGCAGCCTCGCGCCAGAGGTGTGCGCGCGCAGGGCGGTCATCGAACACGCCGGCCACCCCCCGCGCCGACAGGACGCGATGCAGGTCGGCAGCGAACTCACGCGAGACCCCGAACAGACTCCACTGGCGGCCCTGGGCGCGCAGCCTGACGCTGTGGCCATAGCGGCCGCACTCGTTCTCAAAACCCTGCACCTCGTCCAGCGCAATGCGCTGAACACCGTGCAGCCCGGCGCTGAGCATCAGCACCGCCTGGTCAGTGACCGCCCAGACGCCACGGCCCGAACCCACGATGCGGCCCACCACATAACCTTGCAGGGTCTCGGTGGAGCTCATCTTTTGCCGCAGGGCATCGACATCGGGTGTGTTGAGCTTCTGCAGGGCATAAGGGTTGTGTCCTTCGATGAAGATTTCAGCGAGGTCGTTGCCGTGGATGAAGCTGTTGAGGAAACTCATGAAGACTCTTGTGAAGAAGTAGATGAAGAAATGGAAGGAAGGGCGGAAGGATCTCGGGATCCAGGCGCCGGCTCATCAGTAGGAGGGCGGCACATTTTTTCGCCGTCCCAGAGCTGACCGCACCAACACCGGCCTTGTGGATCTATGAGGCACATGCCCGTGCCGCAGCAACGTGGGTCGTCCATGTTTACATGGTCCCTTGTTGGTCAGCGCCGTTGAGCAAAGCCACCGGAATGCAGCGCTCGCCATCCCGGCGCGTTCGGATTTGATTCATGCAGGCCCCATAGTGACTGACTGGTTTTGAATGTAACCGAACAGTCATAAACCTACGGATGTGCGGGACAGTACTTGAGCTGCGCGCCTGGCGGGCGCAGGTCGTCAGGCGCGCAGAAACGGCCAGCCCCAAAACAAACCGCCGGCTTGCATGGCAAGCCGGCGGTAGGGGGTGAACGGGC
>CANGYC010000014.1 GCA_947457975.1 Comamonadaceae bacterium
AGGACCCCCTGAGCTGCGGGGGGACGCGCATGCGCGAGAATCGGCGCCCCGGCCGACCCGGCCGGCATAAATTGTTCATGTCACATCCAAAAGTAAACACGAGGGACTTGGCCGCAGACCGGCTGTCGCCCCTTTTTTCTCGCATCCCTGAGTCAGAGAACGCGCTGGCCTCGCTCCCGGTTGACCTTGATCAACAGTTGCAATTCACGTCCATCGGCGGCTTGCTGCTGACGGAGCGCCGTCTGCTGGCCCAGGAGGCCGACGGGCAGGTCCGGGAGTGGCCCCTGGAGGAGGGCATTGCCCTGCGCCAGCACGACCATGCCGGTGTGGGATGCCTTGAATTGGTGGACGGGCAGGCCCGCCTGGCCCATTGGCGATTCACCCTGGTGCAGGGGATGCCGTCTAGGTCCTTTATCTCGGCCTACGAACAGGCCCAGGCTCGCCAGGCGGGTAGGGCGCTGGCCTTCGAAGACGACCTCAACCCCTGCCCCCGGTGCGGCGCCCCCCTGCCGCCAGAGGGCACGGATGCCGACGATTGTCCCGCCTGCCAGACCAGGCAGGTGTCTCCTCCGTCCACCTGGGTGCTGCTGCGCCTGTGGCGTTTTGCCCATCCCTACCGCCTGCAGCTCTTGGGTGGCTTTTTGCTCACGCTGGCCTCCACGGCTGCCACGCTGGTCCCACCCTACCTGACCATCCCCTTGATGGACGAGGTGCTGATTCCTTTCCAAAACGGCAAGCAGATTGACTCAGGTCTGGTCTTGCTGCTGCTGGGAGGACTGCTGGGCTCAGCACTGCTGGCCTGGGTCCTGAACTGGGCCCGCACCTACCTGCTTGCCCTGGTGAGCGAGCGCATTGGCGCTGACCTGCGCACCACCACCTATGAGCATCTGCTGACCCTCTCCCTGGACTACTTTGGTGGTAAGAGAACGGGCGACCTGATGGCCCGGATTGGCTCGGAAACCGACCGAATCAACGTGTTTCTGTCGCTTCATGCCCTGGATTTCGCCACCGACGTGCTGATGATCGGCATGACCGCCGTCATCCTGTTCAGCATCAATCCCTGGCTGGCGCTGGTGACCTTGCTGCCGCTGCCCTTCATCGGCTGGCTGATCCACATCGTGCGCGACCGACTGCGCACCGGCTTTGAAAAGATCGACCGCGTCTGGTCCGAAGTCACCAATGTGCTGGCCGACACCATCCCCGGCATCCGGGTGGTCAAGGCCTTCGCCCAGGAATCCCGTGAAGCCAAACGTTTTAAGGACGTCAACACGCACAACCTCGAGGTCAACGACCGGCTCAACCGCACCTGGAGCCTGTTCACCCCCACGGTGGCCCTGCTCACCGAGATTGGCCTGCTGGTGGTCTGGGCCTTTGGCATCTGGCAAGTCAGCCGCAGCGAGATCACTGTGGGCGTGCTCACGGCCTTCATTGCCTACATCGGGCGCTTTTACACGCGGCTCGATTCCATGAGCCGCATCGTCTCCTTCACCCAAAAAGCGGCTGCCGGCGCCAAGCGAATTTTCGACATCCTGGATCACGCCTCCAACGTGCCCGATCCGGCTCAGCCCGTGCCCGTGCCCAAGGTGCAAGGACGCATCGAGCTCAAGGGCCTGTCCTTCCGCTACGGCAGCCGAAGCGTGATCCGCGAGCTGGACCTGGACATCCGCCCAGGCGAGATGATCGGTCTGGTGGGTCACAGCGGCAGCGGCAAAAGCACACTGGTGAACCTGATCTGCCGCTTCTACGACGCCACCGATGGTGCCATCCGCCTCGATGGGATCGACATCCGCCGCTTTGCCGTGGCCGACTACCGCCAGCACATCGGCCTGGTCTTGCAGGAGCCCTTCCTCTTTTTCGGAACCATCGCCGAAAACATCGCCTACGGCCGGCCTGACGCCACGCGCGAGCAGGTCGTGGCGGCCGCGCGTGCAGCTCATGCCCACGACTTCATCCTGCGCCTGCCGCACGGCTACGACTCGCTGGTGGGTGAGCGCGGCCAGGGCCTGTCCGGCGGTGAGCGCCAGCGCATCAGCATCGCCCGGGCGCTGCTCATTGACCCACGCATCCTCATCTTGGATGAGGCCACCTCGGCGGTGGACGCCGAGACCGAAGGCGAGATCCAGAAAGCCCTCGACAACCTGGTGCAGGGCCGCACCACCATTGCCATTGCCCACCGCCTGTCCACCCTGCGCAAAGCCGACCGACTGGTGGTGATGGACCGGGGACGCATCGTCGAGATGGGCCCGCACGATGAGCTGATGGCCAAGCAGGGCGCCTACTGGCGCCTCTACGAGGCGCAAGCGCGCAACGTGGACACCGAACCCCAGATTCCGCGGCTGCCCGAGATGCCCTCGGCGCATGCCGCCAACGCATGAGGCAAGGCATGAATTTCCAGCTGCATCGCAACGCCTTTGGCCGGCTGGTGCTGACCGACGCACAGGGCACCACGCACGAAGGGGTGACGCCCGTGCGTGCCTTCCCCCTGGCCGCACCGCTCGAAGGCCTGTCCCTGGTCGGGCCCGATGGCCATGAACTGGCCTGGATAGACCGCCTCGAGCAGGCACCTCAGGAGCTGCGCGAATTGATCGAGCAAGACTTGGCCGTGCGAGAATTCACCCCCTGCATTGAGCGCATACACGCGGTCTCCAGCTTCTCCACCCCATGCACCTGGCACGTGCTCACCGACCGGGGCGACATGTCTTTTGTGCTCAAGGCCGAGGAAGATATCCGGCGCCTGCCCGGTGGCGCCTTGCTGATCGCCAGCGGCGAAGGCTTGCAGTTGAAGGTGGCCGATCGCTTCGGCATGGACCGGGCCTCGCGCAAACTTCTCGAGCGTTTTCTTTAAAGCATCATGTTCCTGCCTCCCCAGTTCGACAGCCCCGAGCATGCGAAGGCCTTGATGCGTGCGCACCCGCTGGCGCAGCTGGTGTCGGTTGATGAGCTGGGCTTTCCCTTTGTCACGCCGCTTCCGCTCAAGCTTGAAGAGCGCGGCCAGGTGTGCGTCCTGCTGGGCCACGTGGCCCGGCCCAACCCACACGCCCAGTACATGGCCGCCCGGCCTGAGGCCCTGGTCTCATTCATGGGTCCGCAGGCCTTCATGCCGGCCAGCGTCTACCCCGACCTGCAGCGCGTGCCCACCTGGAACTACCTCACCGTGCAGGCCCGCGTGCGCGCGCGCCTGCTGGAGGGCGAGGAGGCCAAGGACTGCCTGCTTAAACAGCTGATCGCTGACCACGATGCCCCTTATGCCGCTCAGTGGCGGGCCCTGCCCGAGGACTATGCCCACCGGATGCTCGCGGCCATCGTGGCTTTTGAGCTGGAGGTGACTGAGCTTCAATGCAAGGTCAAGATTAACCAGCATCGCCCGGAATCCCACGCGGCCATGCATGCGGCCTATGCCCAGGGCAATGAGGCCGAGCAGCAGCTGGCCCAATGGATGCAGCGCCTGGGTTTGGTGCCGTGAGCCTGGACAAACTAGACGACGCAGACTTCATGCGCGAGGCCCTGGCGCAGGCCGAGCTCGCCGAGCAGGCCGGCGAGGTTCCCGTGGGTGCCGTGGTCGTCCACCAGGGCCGCGTGGTCGGGCGCGGACACAACCGCAGCCTGTCCCGGCAAGATGTCAGCGCCCACGCCGAGATCGAGGCCTTGCGCGATGCCTCTCGCGCCCTGGGCAACTACCGCCTGGATGACTGCGTGCTCTACGTCACCCTCGAGCCCTGCGTCATGTGCAGCGGCGCCCTGATGGCCGCCCGCCTGGGCCGCGTGGTCTATGGCGCGGCTGAGCCCAAGACGGGTGCTGCCGGCTCGGTGCTCAATGTCTTTGCCGAGCCGCGGCTGAACCACCACACACAGGTGAGCGGCGGCATGCTGGCCGAAGAATGCGGCCAAGCCCTGCAAACCTTCTTCCAGAGCCGCCGCCAGGCACAGCAGGAGGACCGCAGCCTGCATTTCCTGCGGGACGATGCCCTTCGCCTGCCTGCGGCCCAGGCCCCGCAATGGCCCGCCGGCCTGCGCTCGAATTTCAGCAGCAAGGGCCCCGCCCTCGATGGCCTGCGCTTGCACGCACTGCAGGCCGGGGAGGGGGGGCACACGACGCTCATGCTGCTGCATGGCCCGGCCCAATGGAGTGCCGCCTACCAGGAGGTGGCCTTGCAGCTGGCCAGCCTGGGCCTGGCGGTATGCGCTCCCGACCTGCCGGGCTTTGGCCTGAGCGACAAACCCAAGAAAACCGCCTGGCACACGCTGGAGCGCCATGCGGCGGTGTTAGAAGACCTGCTCTCAGGCCTGAAGCCCAATCGGCTCATCGTGGTGGCACCCCTGCCGATGCGCCCGTTGCTGGCGCGTCTGGCGTCGATGCCGGCCTTCGTGGAGCGTGAGGGCAGGGCCTTCACCATCGACGAGCCTGCGCTGAACCAGGCATTCCAGCACTTGCCTTACCCCGACAGGGGCCACGAGACCGGGCCCCGCACCCTGCCGGACCTGCTGGCCGAAGCCGTCGATGCCGCCGCAACTGCACCCCGGCACCTCAGCGGCCCCGACTGGGTGGAGCAGCTGCGCGCGCTGCTCTGAAAACGCCCCCAGGGCGGTGGGATACTCCCGGCGTGAGCAAGCACATCTACATCTATTCCCCCTCCAGCGCCGTGCGCGACAAGGCCAGCTTCCGGCGCGGTCTCAAGCGCCTGCAGGCCCAGGGCCACGAGGTTGAGGTTGACGAGGCCGCGCTGGCCAGCCACCAGCGCTTTGCCGGGGACGACGCCGTTCGCCTGGCCGCCATCGAGCGCGCCGCGGCCAGCGGTGCCGATGTCGCGCTGATTTCCCGGGGCGGTTACGGCCTGACGCGGCTGCTGCCGGCCCTTCAATTCAAGGCCCTGCACAAGGCCGTGGAACGCGGTACCCGCTTTGTGGGCCTGAGCGACTTCACGGCCCTGCAGTGCGCCATGCTGGCCAAGACTGGCACCCCCAGCTGGGCGGGGCCAGCGCTCGGCGAGGACTTTGGTACCGAGGAGGAGCCCGACGACATCATGCAGGCCTGCTTTGACGACCTGCTCAGCGGTCAGGGCGAAGGCACGGGCTGGCGCCTGCCCGCCGCCGAGGAAGGCCAGTGGATGCTGCGCGGCGCCACCGTCTGGGGCGGCAACCTCTCGCTGCTGGCCTCGCTCTGCGGCACGCCCTACTTGCCGCAAATCAAGGGCGGCATCCTGTTCATTGAGGATGTGCATGAGCATCCCTACCGGATTGAACGCATGCTCAGCCAGCTGCTGCATGCCGGGGTGCTGGGCCAGCAAAAAGCCATCGTCTTTGGGCAGTTCAGCAACTACCGGCTGGTGCCCCACGACAAGGGCTTCAAGCTCGACAGCGTGGTGGCCTGGCTGCGCTCGCAGGTCAAGGCGCGCGTGCTCACGGGCCTGCCCTTCGGGCATGTGGCCACCAAGGTGCTGCTGCCCGTGGGGGCCCGCTGCGACCTGGTGGTGCAGGGGCGCGAAGCCTTGCTGCTCTGGGGTCACGACGCCTGAGCCTGCCTGACCCAAGACGCCTTCGGCTCTGGCGCCTTCAGGCGGGTATGGCCTCCCCATTCAGGCGGTCCCCATGACGGCCAGCCACGATGGCCGCAATGAATGCGCTGCTGATCTCCGCCTCTTGGGCCTTGTGTCCATCGGCCAGGATCACCCCGGGCGTGGGGATGCTCAGCGCCGAGCCGCGCTCCGGACTGAAGCTAAAGCCCAGCGAGGCCAGCAGGTCCGCACCTTCGCCCAGCGCGCAGATGGGCTTGCCGTGGCGGTAAGCCTCCAGCACAAAGTGCAGGGCCGAACCCATCTTGAGCAAGGTTTCTACCGCGGCTGCGCCGCCGGTTAGCAGCAGGGCGTCAAAGAGCACCGAGCCGCTCTGACCCAGGCTCAGGTCCACCGCGAGGGTCCGGCCGCCGGCCGTGCCCACGCTGCCCAGGTGGGGGGCAATCACCTGGTGCTCAAGGCCGGCGTCCTCCAGTTCATGCAGCAGCTTGCGCACCGGCACCATGTCTACGCCGTCGGCCACCAGCACGGCCACGCGCAGTGTCTGCGTGGCCGCGTGGCCCTCGGCCCGAGGGCGGCTGCCTTGCGCCAGGGACGGTGCCTCCTGCAGCGCACAGGTCGGCTGGCTTGAGCGAAAGCCCAGCCGGCCAGCCGCCGCGGCTGCATCTGGGGGCATAAGGCCCAGGGGCTGGGCCACACGCGCGGCCAGCTTGGGGTCCACATGGGCGAGGTTGTCCACCATGCGCTGCCGGATCTCGCTGGCGTGCACCTGTGCAAGCTCATGGCGAAAGGCCGCCACGATGTGCTCCTTGCCAGAGGTGGTCTGGCTGTTCCAGAAGAGCGTGGCCTGTGAGAAGTGATCGTCAAAAGAGGGGCTGCGGCGCCGCAGTCTGGCAGAGCCCAGTTCGGCAGCCGGGGGCTGCTCAGCCTCGGCCGAACCGTCCACGCGCAGCTCGGTCCCTTGACCCAGTGTGTTGGGCTCGTAGGCCGCCCGGCCGCGGTGGATCACTCCCTGGTGCTGAGCGTCGCGCTGGAAGTGGTGCACCGGGCTCAGCGGACGGTTGATGGGCAGCGCATGGAAATTCGGTCCGCCCAGCCGGTGCAACTGGGCATGGGTGTAGGCCAGCAGCCGCCCTTGCAACAGCGGGTCGTCCGAGAAATCAATTCCCGGCACCACATGGCCTGGGTGAAAGGCGGACTGCTCCACCTCGGCAAAGTGGTTGTCCGGGTTGCGGTTGAGGATCAGTCGGCCCACGGGCAAGATGGGCAGCAGCTCCTCGGGGATGAGCTTGGTGGGATCGAGCAGGTCGATGTCCAGCTCGTCCTCACGGCCAGCGGCCACGGCCTGGATTCCCAGTTCCCATTCAGGCAGATGGCCCCGCTCGATGGCCTCCCAGAGGTCCCGGCGGTGGAAGTCGGGGTCGCGTCCGGCGATCTTCTGCGCCTCGTCCCACACCAGGGTCTGCACTCCCAGGCGCGGCCGCCAGTGGAACTTCACCAGGTGGGTCTGCCCCCGGCCATTGATGAGCTTGAAGCTGTGCACCCCGTGGCCTTCCATCATGCGCCAGCTGCGGGGCAGCGCCCGGTCCGACATCAGCCACATCAGCATGTGCGTGGTCTCGGGCATCAGCGAGGCGAAATCCCAGAAGCTGTCGTGCGCCGTCGAGGCCTGAGGCATGTCGTGGTGCGGCTCGGGCCGCATGGCGTGCACCAGGTCGGGGTACTTCATCGGGTCCTGGATGAAGAACACCGGCAGGCTGTTGCCCAGCAGGTCGAAGTTGCCCTCGCTGGTGTAGAACTTCACGGCAAAGCCGCGCACATCGCGCACGGTGTCGGCCGAGGCGCGGCCACCCAGGCTGCTGGAAAAGCGCACAAACACCGGTGTCTCCACCTGCGGGTCTTGCAGGAAGGCGGCCGTGGTGTATTCGGACAGCGGCTTGTAGACCTTGAACACCCCGTGTGCGCCCGCGCCCCGCGCGTTGACCACCCGCTCGGGGATGCGCTCATGCGCGAAATGCGCCAGCTTTTCGCGCAGCAGGAAGTCTTGCATCAGCAAGGGGCCGCGCTCACCCATCCTCAAGGCATGGTGGTTGTCGGAGATGACGCGGCCCTGGCTGGTGGTGATGGACTGACCGCTGTCCTGGCGCGCGGTTTCGAGTTGGATCTGCTTGCCGGGCAAGTCCGTGCCGGGCTTGGCTCCGGGGCTGGCTTTTCGCCTGTGGGTCGACATCTGCATTCCTGTAGGGGGGCTGGGTTCAAGTGCCCGAAGTGCGCGCCAGTGGGGGCACGCCACAGCTTGGGCGCGGAAGGAGCAGGGCTCAGGCCTGCAACTGGCAGACCACCCCGACCGGACATCGAACTTAAAGCCAAACCGGCGCGCCTGAGGTAGCTCCGGTTCATCAAGCGCCGTCAGTGCCTGACCCGGCTTGTGTGGGATCCCCCGCATGAGCTGCAGGCCGCGCCAGAGGGGTCAGACATGTCCGACCCCTGCTGCCCTTGACCGCCCACAAAGGTGAAGGGGCCCGCCACTTAATCTGCCGACTCATTTCCCCGAACCTCCCTTCACTTCACTTTTGCCACCTGCCCGTTTCATCCTCCCATGACCGACGACCGCACTCCATTGACACAACCAGACTTCCACCACGCGCCGGCCACCAGAACCCGCCATCGCGCCCTGAGTGAACCCGTGCTTCGTTCGGCCGAAGATGAGCTGGACATCCAAATGCACGACACCGGCGCCAGTTACACCGGCGTGGAAGGCTCGCGCCTCGGATACCGCGGTGCCAGCCAGCCGCCGTGGTGGACGCAGATCCAAAGCCAGGCCGGCCGTTATGTGAGCGAGCAGCCAGCAAAGGCCGCCCTCATGGCCCTGGGCGCGGGTGCCCTGGCCGCCTTGTTACTGGGCCGGCGCTTCGGTGGCCGACGCCATAGGAATTGACCCATCATGACCCCCTTGCCATGCTGTCCACCCCTGGGTTCGCACACCAACGCCCCATCGCCGACCGAGCCCCCGCCGTCGACCGTGCCCAGCCCCGAGGGCATGCCGCCGCCGATCGGCGATCCGGTGCCGGAGCCCACCTTGCCCATCCATGAGCCCGGCGTGATACGCCCGCCGCAAGCGGCCCGGCGTGCGGGGCGATCATTGCACTGAGCCCCTAGGGTCTAGACCCAGTTGCCTGCGCTTGAGCGCCAGATACTCTGCGCGGTCAAGCTCATGGAGCTGCCTGGCGTATTGCTCCGTTGCATCAAACCAGGCCAGCAGGCGACGCTCAAGTTGTGCAGGCGGCAGCTCCAGGGTATGAAGCAGCACCTCGATCGCCAGGAAGTAGCGCAGGGTGTTGCGTTCGATCACGCCCCGCATGCCCCGCACAGGCTGCAAGCTGCCCCCGGGACCAGGCTCCAGGCTAAAACCAATCTTCTCCTGCGCCCGCGTGCTCAGGTAGCCCTGCATGGCCAGGCGGGCCAGCAGGCCAAAACCATAGCTGTAACGAAAGCGCATGAAGCTCTGGCCCGAGGGCAGGGCGGTGGCTTCCAGGCGAATGCGGTACTCGCGCGAGCCCAAAGGCCCTTGCGCCGCCTCCAGCCGCACGGTCAGCAGCTCGCCCTTGAAGACCGAGGCTTCAAAATTCAAGCGCAGGTTCAACAGCTGGCCGCCCAGGCCCGACTTGTTGCTCAGCTGCACATCGAGCTGCCGGCCATCGGGAGCCACACGGCAGCGATGCGTGGTCTGGTGCAGCATCAGCACATCGCACCAGCGCTGAGGACTTGCCAAGGCCTGCACACGGTCCAGCGGTGCGTCCAGAACCGCCTCGACCACGCCTTCATCCGTGTCCCGGCCATGCTGCGATTGCAGCAGCAGGGGTCTGCCGAAAGCGCTGCGCGCCAGAGCCTGCGAAAGGTCCGCATGGCGCTGCCTCAATTCCTGGGCCAGGGGAGCCTGAGCGAGGGCCGTCTGCATTGCCAACAGCGTGGCCAACAGCGTGGCCAAAAGCGTGGCCAAGAGCAGGACAAGCTGCACGCCTACCCGGCGCCCGCGGCACCGGGCGCCGCCGCCCCCCAATCTGACCGGAGCGTGCTGCATGGTGTGCAGTGTCAAAGGCAAGGGCCAGTTCGCCAAGCACATGGGCACAAGTTCCAGCGCTGTCCTACACCCTGGCGGACCAGGCCGCTCGCGCAAGCCTGGAGGCCAATGGCGCAAGCCAATAGCGCAAGCCAATAGCACCCGTATCATGGGTTCATGTTTCCACGCTTGCTCGGCGATGTAGGCGGCACCCATGCACGCTTTGGCTGGCAAGACCGGCCGGGTCAGGCCCCGACGCGCCTCATGACCCTGCACGACGACGAGCATGCAGGCCTGGCCGAGGCCATCGCCGCCTACCTGTCGGCACAGCAGCTGCCCCGGCCTAAGGCGGCGTGTATCGCCATCGCCAACCCCGTGACGGGTGACGAGGTGCGCATGACCAACCGCGCCTGGCATTTCTCCATAGCCGAGCTCGGCCGCCAACTGGGCGTGGAACGGCTGAAGGTGATCAACGACTTCAGTGCACTGGCCTGGTCCCTGCCCACCCTGGCAAGGCATGAACGGGTGCAGGTGGGTGGCCTGGCCACGGAGCCTAGCGGCGCCTGGCCGCTGGCGGTGATTGGCCCTGGCACAGGGCTGGGGGTGAGCGGCCTGCTGCCGCAGGCGGGCCGCTGGGTGGCTTTGGCGGGCGAGGGTGGGCATGTGAGCCTGGCGGCGCGCACCGACCTCGAATGGCGCCTGCTGAGCCGGCTGCGCCAGCGCCACGGCCATGTATCGGCCGAGCGGGTGCTCAGTGGCCAGGGCCTGAGCGATCTGCACTGGGCCCTGAGTCTGGAGACGCAAGAGGCCCCCTTACCCCTGAGCGCCGCGCAGATCACGGCCGCAGCGCTGCAACAACAAGACCCCACTTGTCTGGCTTGCCTGGCACTCTTTAGCGGTTTCCTGGGTTCCGTCGCTGGAGACCTGGCCCTGACCCTGGGCGCCCGTGGCGGCGTTTACCTGGGAGGCGGTATCGTGCCCCGGCTGCTGGGCTGGTTCGAGGGCTCGCCCTTTCGGGCAAACTTCGAAGACAAGGGCCGCTTTTCAAGCTACCTGCGGGACATCCCGGTGTGGGTGATCAAGGCCGGCGATGCCCCAGCCCTCAGGGGTGCAGCCCTGGCGCTGAACATGGACGGAGGCTGAGCGCCCGCGGCGGGCTACTTGACCAGCAGCACGGGCACCAGGGCGTCGCTGAGCACGCGCTGGGCCACACTGCCCATCACGGCCGAGCCCAGCAGGCCATGGCCATGCGTGCCCATCACCACCATGTGGGCCCGCTCCTTCGCAATGGCCTTGAGGATTTCCGCGGCCGGGGAGCCCACCACCGAGCGACAGGTGTAATGCACCGGATGGCGCTTGAGGAAGCGCTCGATCGGCTCGAGCACGCGCCGGGACTCATCCTGGTGGTAATCGTTCACGACACCCGAACCCAGCATGCGCTTGACGCGCGGCGGCACGGGCGGCTGCACATTGAGCACCACCAGCTCGTCCTCGGGTCCACACAATGTTTCGTGTGTCATGAGAAAAGCCAGGGCCTTCTTGGTGAATGCGCTGCCATCGGCGGGGAAGATGATTTTCATTCTTGTTCTTTCTGAAAAGGGGCCGACGTCAGACGCCGGCCAGCTGCGGTTCATGGCGTGAGCTGCCATGGGCCTGGTCCGACTCGGGGGCGCGGATGAGCAAGACCGGAATGGGTGTCAGGCGGATGATCTGCTCTGCACCGCTGCCCATCAGCACACGGCTGATGCCTCGCCTGCCATGCGTGCCCAACACAATCAAGTCGGCCTTGTAGGCCTCGGCTTCCTTGAGCACGGCATCGGCCAGGCGCTGGCCATGGGCCTCCACCAGGCGCTCATCGGCCACAACGCCCGCAGCCTTGGCCACCGCCAGGGCATCGCCCAGTATTTTTTGGCCGTTGTCATGCAAGACCTTGGCCAAGTCCCCCGGATAAGCACCGTAGGGGTCATAGGCAATCACCTGGGCCAGCTCCTCGATCACATGAATGATGCGCACCGAGCCGCCGGACTCGCGGGCCATCTGCAGGCCCGCCACCAAGGCCTGGGTGGCGGTGTCGCTGCCGTCGATCGGCACCAGGATTCTTTTGTACATATCGTCCTCCTCGCTTGGGGTTGTTCGTTTCAGTGTGTACCGGGCGCAGGTCCGCAGACTTGACGCAGGTCAAGCCCGGTTCAATCGACGGCCCATGAGCAGGGCAGATGGTCCTGGCCATTCATTGGATGGTGACCTTGTGCGTGTCATCCTGCTTGAGCTTGGGCAGATGCAGGGCGAGCACGCCCTTGTCATAGCGGGCATCGACCTTGGCCTCGTCGATGTCCTGCGCCAGCGAGAAACTCCGTGAGACGCTGCCTTCGTAGCGTTCGCTGCGCAGCACGCGGTCGCTGCTCTTGTGCGTTTTTTCGCGTTTGACCTCGGCATCGATCTGCACCACGTTGCCGTGAATGCGCACGTGGATGTCTTCTTTGGCGACGCCCGGCAGATCGGCCTTGACCTCATAGGCCTCGGGCGTCTCGGCGATGTCCAGGCGCATGCGCAGGGGTGAGGTGTCGATCTCGCCGCTGAGCGGCGAGAGAAAGCGCCTGAATGCCGATTCAATGGTGTCCCCGAAGCCGGGGTCGGTGATGCGAAGCTGGGTCATGTGTTCTCCTCGTGGGTGAGCCAAGGCAGGGCCGCGTGTTCGGGCCCCGTGCAAACCACTCTAAGGCAGCGCCGCGTGCGCGCTGGCTCATCACTTACGTCTGCTTACCGCTCTTGCCGCCACCTACATGCGCGGCAGCAAGGAGGCATTCGAGGCACTCAGTGGCCCTGGCCTTCATGGCGCTGCTGGCAGGCCATGCAATATTCCACCTCGGGCAAGGCCAGCAGGCGCCGCAGGTCTATCTCGCCACCACAGTCCAGACAGGTTCCGAATCGGCCTGCGCCCAAGCGCTGGCGTGCCGCTGCCACCTGCGCCAGGTTCGCCTCCAGCCGGTCGGCTTGTTGCTCATCCACCGCCGCCTCGTTCACACGCAGGGCCAGGTCTTTGAAGTCGCTCACGTCCTGGTTCTGCGCGGGTTCGTCGTCGGCGCTGAGCGCCTGCAGGGCCCGGCGCAGTTCGGCATCACGGCGCAGCAGCAACTCGGCGAAATCCGCCGACATCGGGGTCTCGAAGGTGTCCATGTCGCTCTTTCCAGGGTGGGGTAGAGGGCTCATTCTGGGCACGCCGAAGCGCCCGCGCCTTGACCTGGCGCAAGTCTGCAGGCCCAGGGCCGGCCTAAGCTGGCCCACCGCTGATTCGGCGGGTCTGACCTGGCTCATCCATGACCATCCGACACCTGGACCAGTTGTTCCAACCCTCTTCCATTGCCGTCTTCGGTGCCTCCGACCGGCCTGGCAGCTTGGGCGGTATCGTGCTGCGCAACCTCAGGCAAGCCGGTTTCAGCGGGCCGATCTGGGCGGTCAACCCCCGGCACGCCAGCGTGATGGGCGAGCGGTCCTGGCCGAATGTGGCGGCCCTGCCCGCGGCCCCTAGCCTGGCCGTGGTGTGCACGCCTGCGGACACAGTGCCGGGCCTCATTGCCGAGTTGGGACAGCGCGGCACGCATGCGGCCATCGTGATCACCGCTGGGCTCAAGCAGACACCGCCCGGCCGGGACCGCAGCCTGGAGCAAGCCATGCTGGATGCGGCCCGGCCGCACCTGCTGCGCATCCTCGGGCCCAACTGCATCGGGGCCCTGGTGCCGGGCGTGGCGCTCAATGCCAGCTTTGCTCCGGCCCAGGGGCTCAAGGGATCGCTGGCTTTTGTCACACAGTCGGGTGCGCTCGCCACGGCCATGCTGGACTGGGCCAACGAGCGCGGTATCGGCTTTTCACACTTCGTCTCCCTGGGTGACAGCGCCGACGTGGACTTCGGCGACATGCTGGACTACCTGGGCTCCGATCCCGGCACACGCGCTATCTTGCTGTACGTTGAATCGATCCGGCAAGCGCGCAAGTTCATGTCGGCGGCCCGAGCGGCGGCGCGCAACAAGCCGGTGATCTTGGTCAAGGCCGGTCGCGCCCCTGAAGGCGCCAAGGCCGCCGCCTCCCACACCGGTGCACTTTCCGGGTCTGATGTGGTGTTTGATGCCGCCATCCAGCGCGCCGGCCTGCTGAGGGTGGACACCCTGGAGGCGCTGTTCGATGCGGCCGAGACACTGTCGCACCTGCATGCCGGATGGCGCCACCATGTGGGCTCCGATGGCGGGCGGCTGGTGATCCTCACCAACGGCGGTGGCGCGGGGGTGCTGGCGGCCGACGCCCTCTCGCTGGCCGGCGGACGCCTGGCCACGCTGGAAGCGCCCACGCTGGCTGCTTTGCAGGCCTGCCTGCCCGCCACGTGGTCACAGGGCAACCCGGTGGACATCATTGGTGATGCCCCTGTGGAACGCTACCAGGCGGCGCTGCGCATCCTGCTGGCCGCCCCCGAGGTGGACGGGGTGCTCTTCATCCATGCGCCAACGGCCATCGTGCCGGCGGGCCAAATTGCCGCAGCCTGCCTGCCTTTGATGCAGTCTGCGCGCAAGCCCGTGCTGCTGAGTTGGCTGGGCGGCTTGGCTGTGGCGAAGGCTCGCGATGCCACGCGAACTGCGGCCCTGCCGAGTTACTTCACGCCCGAGCGCGCGGTCGACGCGTGGATGCAAATGGTGCACTACGAAAGTCACCAGGAGGCCCTGCGCCAGCTGGTGCCAGCCCACCGTCCAGACATCGCACCCGACCGCCGCGCCATTGAGGCCCTGCTGGCCCAGGCTAGGCAGGAGGGCAGGGCATGGCTGGGGGACGCAAGCACCCAGGCGCTGCTGGCCGCTTACGGTATTCCCACAGTACCCACCGAGCGCACTGCCGACCTGGCCCAGGCGCTGGCGTCGGCCGAGCGCATGGGCTACCCCGTGGCGCTCAAAATCATTTCGCCCCAGGTGGTGCACAAGAGCGATGTAGGCGGTGTCGCGCTGGACCTGAAAAACGCCGAGGAGCTGCAGGGCGCGGCCAGGCGCATGACGCAGCAGCTCAAGGCACTGCGGCCCGAGGCACAGTTTGCGGGCTTCACGGTGCAGGCCATGGTGGCGCGTCCAGGTGCCCATGAGCTCATCCTGGGCCTGAACACCGACCCGGTTTTTGGCCCGGTGCTCTTATTGGGGGAGGGCGGGGTGAATGTGGAGCTGAGCAGCCACCATGCGGTGGCCCTGCCTCCTTTGAACGAAGACCTGGCCCGTGACCTGGTCAAGCGCAGTGGCCTGGCCCGCCTGCTGGCCGGCTACCGGGGGCGTGCTGCCGTGGACGAGGAGGCCTTGCATGGCAGCCTGCTTCGCCTGGCGCAACTGGCGGCCGACCTGCCCGAGGTGGTGGAACTGGACATCAATCCGCTGCTGGTCGATGAGGGCGGCGTGCTGGCGCTTGATGCACGAGCCCGTCTGGCCCCGCCTGAGGCGCCAACGGCCCACCTGGCCATACGCCCCTATCCGGCCGAGCTGGAAGAGCGCATTGACACCAACACGGGCCCGCTCCTGCTGCGCCCCATCCGACCTGAAGATGGGGAGCGTCTTGCACAGTTCTATGCGCTTGCCAGTCCGTCTGACATGCGGCTTCGTTTTTTTGCAGCTCGCCGGGAAGTGCCGCGCTCGGAACTGGCACGGTACAGCCAGATCGATTACGACCGAGAGATGACCTTCATCGCCTTGCCTGCCGAAGGGCGCGATGCGCCCATGCTGGGCGAAGTGCGCGGTTTGTGCGACCCGGACAACCTGCGGGCTGAATTTGCCATTCAGGTCGCAGGTCCACAGCAGGGCAGGGGACTGGGCCGCCTGCTGCTGAGCAAGCTTATTGCCTACCTGCGCTCTCGTGGCACTGGCGAAGTGGTCGGCGAGTGCCTGGCGGAAAACGTGCGACTTGAAGCGCTGGCTCGCCACATGGGATTTACGATCTCGCCGTCCACCGAAGACGGCATCGTTCTGCTGCGTCTGGACCTCAAAGGCTGATTTGCAGGCTTGTCCGACAACGCGGCTCTTTCCTGTCCGACGAGCAGGCCCAGGGCCACACCAGGAAGATGGGGTAAACCGCCCCATGAATCAAAAAGCCCGGCATGAATCCGACAGCCCTGAACCCCGCCTCCACCCACCAGAGCGCGAGCCTGCTGTATCGGCAAACGCCTCCTGCACACCTGTACTCACCGCAGCAAGACCCCGACCGGGTGCGCCGCTTCACCGCCCGCGCGGTGAACCGAAGGATTGACCAGGCCACTGACCGCCGCATCACCCGTTTTGCCGCCATGAGCGAGGCTCGAATTCGCGATCGCATCCATGAGCTCGATCAGGAATGGGACATCGACCGGGTTTTGTCTCTCCATGCCGCTGTGCTGGGGCTGACCGGCATGGCCCTGGCATGGCGCGGTGAGCGCCGCTGGCTGGCCTTACCCGCCGTGGTGCTGGCATTTCTTTCTCAACATTCCATTCATGGCTGGTGTCCGCAGATGCCGGTGCTGCGTCGCCTAGGCGTGCGCACCCGTGGAGAAATCGACCGTGAAAAGTACACCTTGCTCCATTTGCTGGAGTCCGGCACCGCCACCTGAAGAACAAGCTGCCCAAAGCAGGGCAAGCGTTTTTTGCCACCACAAGCCCAGTTTCCCGGCTCTACGAACCCGTCGATCTGTTTACGTTATTTAACATAATATACATCGTAGGAACATGGGCATGTAGCCAGCCAGCGACCCAGGCATGCTCACCAAGTCCCTGTCGGTCTGGCCGCTTCAGGCTTGGGGGCTGCTGGAGGCACGGCTGTTGGTGCAGCTTGAGGTGCGACCTGTACTGCAGGCTTGGATTCGGGGGCTGGCCTGGGAAAAACCGGCGCCGCAGCCGGCTGAACTTGCGGCGAAGGAACGGGCGAAGGTGCCGAAGGCTTTTTTGCAAGCGCGCTGAGCAAGGCAATTGCATCGGGCCGGCTGCCCAGGCGGGCAAAGTCCAGCGCCTTGAGGCCGCGCTCGTTGGTCTGCTCAGGCTGAGCGCCTTCTTCCAAAAGCAATTTGAGGGCGGCCGTGCTGCCGTACTGGGCCGCCATCATGAGCGGCGTGGTGCCGTTGGGCGATTCGGCGTCCACATAGGCATGGTGCTCGAGCAGCAAGCGAACAATCTGCACATGCCCCCCCGTGGCAGCGTAATGCAGTGGCGTCCAGCCGGGTTTGTTCACATCACCACCACGGGCAATGAGCTGGCGCGCCAACTCATCATGGCCCTTGATGGAGGCCATCATCAGCGCGCTTTCACCCGCCGAATTGAGCAAATTGGGATCGGTCTGCGGCGAGGAAAGCAACAGCTGAGCCACCTTGATGGAGGCTTCAGTCACGGCCAGAACCAAGGCTGGGCGCCTCTGCGGGTCCAGGGTGTTGGGGTCAAAACCCCGCGCAAGGAGCTGGCGGACCGCGCGGTCGTTGTCGTTGCGCACAGCCACGAAAAAATCTTCATAAACCCCTGCATGAGCAGAAGAAAATCCAATAAAAACAAGGGTCAACCAAATTTTCTTAAGAAATGGCACGAGCTTTTTCATGGTTGGATTCAAATCAGGATTGGGTGGCCAATAATTCAATGAAGAATCATAGTGATAGAGCGCATACTTCAAGCGTTTTTAGAGGTCACCTCAGTGAACAGGCGTTCAAAGTTCAGGCTGGTGGCCTCGGCCACCGCCTCCACGCTCAGGCTGCGCAAGCTCGCCACCTGCTGCGCCACCAGCGGAACATAAGAGGGATTGTTGGTCTTGCCGCGATAGGGCACCGGGGCAAGGTAGGGGCTGTCGGTCTCTATCAAGAGTCGATCCAGGGGCACAAAGCTGGCCACCTCACGCAGGTCAGCAGCGCTTTTGAAGGTCAGGATGCCTGAAAACGAGATGTAAAAGCCCAGATCCAGGGCCGCACGGGCGACTTCCCGGGTTTCAGTGAAGCAATGAAACACCCCCGTGGCCTGGGAAAGCGCCCCGCCCTGCCCCTCCTCGTGCAGGATGGTCAGGGTGTCCTCCGAGGCGCTGCGGGTGTGGATGACCAGCGGCTTAGCAGTCTCGCGGGCCGCCCGGATGTGAATGCGAAAGCGCTCGCGCTGCCAAGCCATGTCGGCGAGGCTGCGCTCGCCGAGACGGTAATAGTCCAGCCCGGTCTCTCCAATGGCCACCACCCGCGGCAAGGCCGCGCGTTCGAGCAAGTCATCCAGCGTGGGCTCGGTCACGCCTTCGTTGTCCGGATGCACGCCCACGCTGCACCAGAAGTTGTCATGCGCCTGGGCCAGGGCATGCACCTGGGGGAACTCCTCCAGGGTGGTGCAGATGCAAAGCGCCCGGTCCACCCTCGCCTCCTGCATGGCCAGGCGGATCTGCGGCAGCTGCTCGGCCAGTTCAGGAAAGGTAAGGTGACAGTGGGAGTCGACAAACATGGGCAAGGGCAGGCCTGAAAGCCTGTGAACGCTCAGGTGGTGCGCAGCGCCAGCTGGGCCCGGCTTACCAGGGCCTCCAGCATGAGGCCGGGGTTGTAGGGGTGCTCGGCGGTGCGGGCGCTGGCGGCCAGCTCCCGCGCCCACTGGCCCAGGGAATAGAGCGTGGGGCCACGAGCAGCACCGCGTGCAGGGGCTGCGGGCCAGGACGGCAGGCTCTCCAGCCCAAAGAAGCGAGGCTGCGCGCCCACCTTCACGGCCCAGAGGTCATGGCAGAGCTTTTGCAGCGCTTCCACCGCCTGAGGTGGGCTGAAGTCGCCCAGCACGGCCACCTGGCCCTGGGCCACGGCCTGGGGTAAAGCGCGCCAGCGGTCGGCCGCTTCCTTGGCCGTTTGTTGAAGCAAGAGCGCCAGCACATCGGCCGGTCGGCCGCCAGCGGCAGCCAGCAGCACGCGCAGGTCATCGGCCTGCACCTGCTTGCCGCCCAAGCCCTGGCTGGCACAGGCGGCGCTCAGCCAGGCCAGTGCGTCGTCAAACGCGGGCCACACCATGGCATGGCTCTGGCAGCGGCTGCGGATGGTGGGCAGGAGTTGCTGGGCAGCCTCGGTGGCCAGCACAAACTTCACCTCGCCGGGTGGCTCTTCCAGGGTCTTGAGCAAGGTGTTGGCGGTGATGCCGTTCATGCGTTCGGCCGGGTAGACCATCACCACTTTGGTTCGGCCGCCCGATCGAGTGAACTGCGTGAACTCCACGGCCTCGCGGGCCGCATCCACCCGAATTTCCTTGCTGGGCTTGCGTTTTTTGTTGTCAAGGTCGTCCTGCACCTTTTCATCGAGGGGCCACCCCAATTGCAGGCTCAGGGTCTCGGGCAGCAGCACGCACAGATCGGGATGGGTGCGCACGTTCACGGCGTGGCAACTGCCGCAGCGCCCGCACGCGCCCTGCGCCGTGGGCTGCTCGCACAGCCAGGCGCGGGCCAAGCCCAGGGCGAGCTCGTACTGGCCCAGGCCCGATGGCCCGCTGAGCAAAAAGGCATGGCCACGCTGGGCCAACAAGGTGCTGAGCTGGGCCTGCAGCCAGGGCGCGGGCGTGGCCACCGGATCGCTCATGTCAGCCAGCCCTTGGCCACAAAGGCCGCGTGCACCTCATGCCACACAGCTTCTGGCGCCTGGTCGGCATTGATGCGGGCAAAGCGGGCCGGGTCGCCCGCCAGACGCCGGGCATAGCCACCGGCCACGCGCTCAAAAAATGCCTGGGGCTGCGCCTCGAACTTGTCGGGCACGCGCGCGCCAGCCAGCCGCGCGGCCGCCACCGCAGGGGGCAGGGCAAACCACACGGTGAGTGCCGGCTGCACCAGCGCCTGGCCCT